>DTYX01000497.1 GCA_012961655.1 Candidatus Poribacteria bacterium | reverse complement strand
TAAACGTAATACGTAATGCGTAAAACGTGAAACGTGAATATCATTTTTCTAACTTGCTAACTTATACGGGAAAAAGCAATCCTAAATCAGTATAAGATGAAAAATTTTTGAAACTGCCTCTGCTCCGCTTCGTTGTCTAAAAACGATAATGCTTAACTGAGGAACAATACTCTTCAAGTTTGTTCACTTCGTGAAGTGGTTTAGTAAGCTATGTGAAGCCCGACGACTTTGTCTTACTGTAAGGATGACATTTTTATAGCGGGAGGAATAGTCAATGAATTGTAACTTTAAATTGAGCATATTTATTATACTTGTCATTATAGTCTCAATATTCTTAGGATGCGGCGAAAGTAGCTTGGAAAACCCGGTTGTTTCAGAAACTAACCCATCGGAAACTAAGCCCATCGAATCCACTCCTGTTCCAGACTCCGCTCTAGAAAAACCCACTGTAACAATTAATATTAGTAAATCAACCGTCTCTCTAGGTGAAAGCGTAAAGATTACTGCAACTGTCAGCGCAGTGAATAGCTCAAAACTGATACTCAATTGGGTCAACGCCACGGGATATGGTGAACTCTCAAATATTAAGCAAAATTCTGCCACATGGACAGCGCCGAGTATCGGTATAGGGGAAGTCCGGGTTGAAGTAATACAATTGATTGTAACAGTTATTTCCCATGTTATTTCGGTAAAAGAATCAGGAGTAGATACAAATACGAATATTGAAACAGTGACGAAAACAATACCGATAACCATTATTGATTGATAAATCAAAACATCAATGCCTATCGCTTTGAGTTAAGTTAATCTGTATGTTTCCGACGCCATTCAGCGAAAATAGTAACTCCTTCAGAAGGCGGCTCTTGCCATCGCAACTTAAAGTGAGTCGGAAGTCTTACTAACGTTTATAAGGAGCAGATTATGAAGCAGATAAAAACTATGGCAAGGGGTTTTATACTTTTATTGATAATTGGAATAGGAGTTTTGACTATAATATTATCATATAATTCTGATTCCAACGCGATTTCTACTCGTCCCAAATTGTCTGGAATGTATCATAAAGTCGCCAGGGGAGAAACTGTGTGGGCTTTAGCGCGTCGTTATAAAACATCAATGCGAGCAATTTTACAGGCGAATAAAATACAGAATCCCAAGAAAGAAGTTAAAGTTGGTATCAAGCTATTTATTCCTGGCGCCAGTCAGATAAGCTCAAAAAACGGTATTTCATACAGGGTAAAAAGCGGCGATACAGTATGGCGCATCGCGGAGAGATATAGAATACCCAGAAGTGATATTCTCCGCGCCAATAAATTACCGTCATCGGGGAAAATTTTCGCCGGACAAAAATTGTTTCTCCCAGGCGCTCAACGGCCACGCATAGAGTTCCAAAGTCCGTTAAGAGTCAGACTAGTGGTAACTTCCAGGTATGGTTACCGTAGACATCCCATCAGCGGCCGGAGAAATTTTCACCATGGCATAGACCTCCGAGCCAAACAGAGAACAAGAGTATATGCGGCTCAATCGGGAAAGGTGATTTTTGTTGGTTGGTTGGGTGGATATGGCAAGTTGGTCATTATTAAACATGATAACCAATACACGACAAGATATGGTCATCTTTCAACCATAAAGGTTCGAAGTGGGCAAAAGGTAAAACGTGGTACCGTAATTGGTCTATCGGGAAATACGGGATATTCAACCGGGCCGCATCTGCATTTTGAAGTCAGATGTCAGGGCAAGTCTATCGACCCAGCAAAATATATTAAGGTGTGAAGCAAGAATGAGACAAAAAATTCGCCAATTCCCTGTCATTTTTATCTTTCTCCTAAATTTATTCACTATATACACCTGGGGAAAGGAATACAGGCCTGAGGTAGGCGTCCGCGCTTTGGGCATGGCCGGCGCCTTTACAGGTAGCGCTGATGACGCAACGGCGGCGTTATGGAATCCCGCTGGACTAGCGAAATTAAAGCACAAAAGCATTTTTGTTTATGACTTCTCTCAAGGGGCGTTATCATTTGCTTATCCCATCGAACGAGTGGGAACTTTTGGGATAAGCATACTGGATTTAAACTACAAAGATAGATTTATCTATGATAAATTATACAATCCACTCGGCAAATTTGAGGTAGGATATAATCAGATAACTTTGTCTTACGCTCGGACAATCGGTAATCATTTAATGATGGGAGCAAATTTCGGCTACAACAGAATACCATGGGAAGATAGTCCCTGGCAACCTAGTTTTGATGCCGGAATAATAACGCGGGTGAAATCAATTTTTATTGGCGGACGTATTACCGATATAGCAGATACGAAATTTTACAATCATGAGGGCAAGCCGCTAAAAAACTTTTATCAACAGATTTCAATAGGCGCGTCTTGGATACCCAGTAAACATATAAGTATCAACAGCGATTTAAATGCCGCTAAGCGCAAAATTCGTCTTGGGATGGAAGTTGGTTGGAAAGGGATTTATCTCAGGTCTGGAGCCATAAGAAATCTGAACAAGGTTGAAACGCCTTTAGGCTGGACGGCGGGAGCATCCATCAATTTGAGCGGCGTACAACTGAACTATGCTTACCTCAACGACGATGGAATAGATTACAAACATCTCATCTCATTAGGTTTTGAATTCGTTGGCATCGGGCAAAAAAGACCTCGAACGCTTGGCTTACCTAAAAACGAGAGCCAGATACACCGATTGTCACCGGCAATATCTCACACTCCTCGCCGATTGCAGATGAAATCAACCCTAAAATCAGAGGTTAATCCCACTATTACTAAAACGGATGAAACTATTCGCACCCATCCCATAAAGCTTCCGATTGTTGATAATCCACTAAAGAACAATTCTCTGCTAGAGGCAAACACGGCATTGGAACCTCAACAAACTTCGGAATCAGAAGCGGAATTTAATGAATCGGATAACAGCAAAAGCAACCCAGAAGATTCAGAAACACTTATAGTGAAACTCGGCAAAAAGTATAACATAGAATTACCGTTAATTTTAGCTGTTATCGAGATCGAATCAAGGTTCAAACCAGATAATGTCTCTCAGGCGGGAGCAGTCGGTCTAATGCAGTTGATGCCTGTAACTGCAAGGGAATTGGGGTTGCGCGTGCCGATGTACAAGGACCCAATGAATCCTATATCTAACCCACGTCTTGATGAGCGATTCGACCCGAAGAAAAATATCGAAGCGGGAATGAAATTTCTCAGTAAGATGATAAATAAGTATAAGAAAAATTATGTCCTGGCTCTTTGCGCCTACAATGCAGGGCCCGGTCGCGTTGATAAAAATGTCCCCACTATACGCGAAACGGAGAAACATGTCGGCAGAGTTTTAAATCGCTACTATGAATACCAAAACTCGCCGCGGAAAATGCGCAATGCCCTTGAAATATTAAACGCGGTTTTAGGAGAATAACCCGTAACCCGTAATACGTAATGCGCAATGCCAAAAGCAAGTCATTAATTTCAGCAAATTTTATCTTGATGTTCCCCACTTCTCGGTCGCTCTAATTTTGTCACTCAAAATTTACATTCACCCGCTTCTCTTTTGGCAGACGCAATTCCAAAACGCCGTTGCGATAGCTCGCTTTGATTTTATCGGAGTCAATACCGGGCGGCAGTGCGATGTTCCTATTTACTTTACCGCGTATATTCAGCATATCGTTGGATACTGTGATATCGATATCTCCTCTCTGAAGCCCGGGAAGATTGACCGATGCTACAATTTCAGTCGCGCTTTCTGACATCTCTATGGCTGCTTGCCTCCCCGACTGCAAAGCCGATTGTTCACCAGGTTGTAATGCCGGCTGTGCGGTTGATTCATAAACCGGTTGTCTGTAAGGTGAAAGCTCAGCGGTGTATTCATGATTATAATCTGGTTGCGGCATCGGCATTCTAGAGCGTCTTTCGACCGTCCTATACCGATGAATACTTTCGTTGGTAATCGCTGGTTGGCGAACCCTCCGCTCAAATCGTCTTTCATATTCCACCTCTACAGAGTCATCAAGACTATACCAACGACTCATAGCCATCTCAAACATCGATAAACGTCTATATATATCCTCAAAAAATCTATTTGTTTCTTCTTGAAACTCACGTAGGTCATCAAACAAAGTCCAATGCCTCATTGTATTTCCTCCTCCTTCTATTTGCGTGCAGTAAAACACATCCCCAAAGTAAAATAATTATATCATAATATTGTTACAAAGGGCAAACAAATTTTCCTAAGAGATTTACAAAGCCTTTGTTCTTATAATCTATGTTCAGCTATATTAGTGTTGTGAATTTCAGGGGGAGTTGCTATAACGCAACCCCCTAAATCAGACAATACAAATATTCACAACTCTTTTCCTTCATTAGTCTGCTGGCCCGCCGACAGTTATCGGCACGTGTATCAGAGTCGGTTTTGATGATTCAAAGCCTTCTCTGATGGCAGGGGCAATCTCTTCCGGTTTTTCAATCATTACACCTCTGGCGCCGAATCCTTCTGCGACTTTGGCAAATTGCACCGGGCTAAACTTGCTGGCGACTATTGGACCGCGAGATTTAAGTTGCCCGCTTACCACTATACCCCACGCCTGGTCGTCGGCAAGCACGGTTACAAAGGGGATATTCTGCCGCGCTGCACTCTCGAATTCAGGGATGCCGAAAGCTATTGCGCCATCGCCAGATAAAAGAAGGACGGGTTTGTCTGGAAAGGCTAATCTTGCCGCCATTGCGCCAGGCACACCCCATCCAACCACTCCGCTGGCGCCACATGTTATCCAGTTTGATGGATAACGGTCAGAGCACAATACTATATGCGCCCATTGCCCGATGTTGCCGCCGTCAATGAGAAAAATTGTCTCGTCCGTTATTACAGTTTTAATAGCATTGACGATATCTGCGCCAGTCATCGATTCAGCCGATGGCGCTGGTTTTGCCCAACGGGAATGGAAATCGGCGTGCGACTTACGCGCCTCCGAAAGCCAGCTTTCGTGGCTATCATAACAGTTGCTTCGCCATTCCTCTTCGAGTTGTTGAAAGATAGTCTGTGCCGAACCTTGGATAGCAACGTCTGGCTCAAAACCTTGGCTCAACTCCCCGGGGTCAAAATCTAGTCGGATTACCCTGATACCTTCAGAAAGTGGCGGTGAGTCCAGATAGCGAACTCTATAGTCCACTCTTGCCCCGGCAAGCAGAAGCAGGTCAGCATCTTCCAATAGCTTTGGCTCACCGCTAGCGGCTCCTATAACCCCAAGAAACTCCTCAATTGACCGATTAACGACACCGCGGTCCCATATAGGCGTCACTACCGGGATACGTGAGAGCTTTACGAATCTCTCTAGCGCCGCCC
Source organism: Candidatus Poribacteria bacterium (assembly GCA_012961655.1). Taxonomy (GTDB): domain Bacteria; phylum Poribacteria; class WGA-4E; order DTYX01; family DTYX01; genus DTYX01. Next base: position 739 of record DTYX01000497.1, on the reverse strand, counting down.
CGCCCTCAGCGTAAAAAACCCCGCTGCCAGCCACGATAACGGGGCGTTTCGCATCTGCCAACATCTTCGCAGCGTCACGCACAAGGGAAGCATCGCCAGCCGCTCTGTTCTTCACCTCGCCAAAAGTTGAAAAGGGAGATTTGATTTGAGCCTCGTCAATTTCGCCGCTCAAAACGTCAGCGGGAATTGTAAGATGAACGGGGCCAGGTCTACCACTTGTCGCTGCTGCAAATGCCTCATGAACAGCTTGTGGTATCCTTTCAGGCTTAGTTACAAGCTCCGCTCTCTTACAAAGCGGCTGGGCAAGGGCGACTTGGTCAAGGTCTTGAAATGCGCCCCTACCGAGATTGGCGGAGCTACTTGCCCCGGTAATAAGGAGCGCTGGAGCGCCGTCATAAGAAGCATTGAGCAATCCAGCAAAGGCATTTACATGAGCCACGCCGCTGCTCACGGCACATACTCCAACGCGTCGTGTAAGACGAGCATAAGCATCGGCGATGTAGCTCGCCGCTTGCTCATTACGAGTATCTATCAGGCGCAGTTCAGCCTCGGCAGCAGCTTTAAGAAAAGCACCAAGTCCATTCCCACATAATACAGAGACAAAAGGCACACCGCGTGCCTGAAGCTCCCTAACTAACAAATCAGCACCTATCATAATATTTTCCTCCTACTCATAAGGTTATTGCTGGGAAGCCTATTATTCTGACGCCAAAGAACTTATTAAAAAGGAGTCTGCTGC
>DTYX01000496.1 GCA_012961655.1 Candidatus Poribacteria bacterium | reverse complement strand
CTGACCTGATACCAGTTATCACGCGACGAGCTCTGGCAATCGCTCAAGCGGATAGGCCCGGACCAGTCGCCATTGAAATTCCGTGGAGCCTTCAGGCGGAATTTCACGCCATCGAAATTCCCGACCCGAAGGATTACGAATATGGAAAGCGCGTCCGCGCCGATGCAGAATCGGTAAAGATGGCGGTGGACAAGTTGTTGAATGCAAAATTTCCAGTTATTATAGCGGGAAATGGCGCTATGATTTCAGAGGCGGGTTATGAAATCATCCAATTAGCTGAATTGCTCGGCGCGCCAGTGGCGACTTCTTTTGTGTCCAAAGGCATCATTCCCGAAGACCATCCGCTTTCCATCGGCATGGTCGGCTGGTTAGGGCATCCTGTGGCTCATGAAATCATCCGCGAGCATGCGGATTACGTTCTGGCGGTCGGATTCAGATTCTCCGATGAATCGACCAGTTGGTGGACTGAAGGCAAACCTTTCGTCAAGGAGAATAGATTCATCCAAATCGATATTCAGCAACAGGAGCTCGCCAAGGTTTATCCGGTTGAAGTCGGATTGCTGGGGGATGCCAAAGCGACTATTGAAGAGATGAACGCTTTAATCGGTAAGAGAGGCGGCAGAAAGGGCGCGGAGAAGACAAAATCCGTAGTAAAATCGCTAAAAGACAACTTTCGCTTAAAACTCCCACCGATGGACAAAACGCCGATGGAGCCGCTTCGCATCGCGGATGAATTGAGAAAATCGCTGCCGCGCGATTCTATCCTATCTGTCGATACAGGCATGCACGCACACTATTTCTCCGCTTTCTATCCCATCTACGGTCCCAAACTGCTTCAAAACCCCGGCGGCTGGACTCCTATGGGTTGGGGGCCGACTGCAATCATCGGCGCGAAACTCGCTCGTCCCGATGCGAAATGTATCTGTGTGACCGGCGATGGCGGCTTCACAATGGTCTGTCAGGAAGTATTGACCGCGGTGGAATGGAACACACCTGTCGTTTGGATTGTCTTCAACGACAAGGCATTGAATGCAATCCGACACGGTCAACATGGCGCTTATGATGGACGTATAATTGGAACAGAATTCAAAAATCGCGCCGATTTTGCGGCGATGGCATGGGCTTTTTCCGCTGAAGGCATTACCGTCACGAGACATGATGAGATACGCGGCGCTGTCCAACACGCGCTAAACTGCGACAAACCGTGCGTTATCGACATGATAATTGCATCAGACCCAATTCCTCCGCCCACAGCCGGCGACTGGTGCGAACCTGTGCGGGCATGGGCCCAGCCGCTGCTGAGGAAAGATACCACTGACCTGATGGGCGAACGCGGACAATGAGTCAGTGTCTGTCCATTCAGCTTGTCTGCGGTATTTAAATAAGAGTTGAAAAATAGAAAGTTCAGGCTAAAAGCTAAAGTTTTCAGTTCCGAGAGAACTGATAGTAGCTTATACTGGTTTAGGTTTGATGCTTCCGATTTAGTGAAAACTGGTAATGGAGAGAGCGGTTGCTTCTCACTTCATCAGAAATCGGAAATTGCAATCCTAATTCGGTATTAGAGGGAGGCTGTGAAACGTGGCAGTATATCCGAAGAGATTTTTCGAAAAAAATGAACCAATTAAAGAGGGATTATGCTTTGTTATCATGTCCCTATCACCTGAATCGGATTCAATCTACCAGGTGGCTATAAAATCAACTGTTGAAGCTCTTGGTATGAAGTGTGTCCGCATTGACGATATCTATGAATGTCAACCGATAGTAACTACTATTTTATCTACACTTCAAAAAGCTGAACTTGTCATCGTGGATATAACCCAAAAAGACCCAAATGTTTTCTATGAACTTGGTCTTGCTCATGCAACTAAGGATAGTGTTATAATCATTTCACAAACGCCAGAAGATATACCCTTTGACCTGAAACTAATGCGCCTCATTGTATACGACAATACCGCTCCTGGGATTGAGAATTTAAAACTGAAATTGGAAAAAGAGATTGAAATGCTGAGCGAAGCGAACATATTCAACAATACGTAACATATCTTACCTCCACAGGATTAACTACTGGATTTCTCTTTTCGGCTGGACAATTTTCCGCAGGCGCGATTTCACAAGCGCTAAAAGCTAGTTCCCAGAGAATTTACATTATTCTCTTCGATATGGAGGAACTAAAGGAAATTTCATCTGAGCAGGATTTTATCAATAAGATTGAGGATAAAATAAGGGAAATTGCCTTATTCTTTTTACGAGCCTAAGATGACATTTTCTGTATCTGAATACAAAAAGTTAATAGACGCGATGATAACCGCTCAGACGAATGATGAGAAAGGGCGAAGCTTAGAAGATTTAATCCAGTATTTAATGGAACAAATTCCAGGAATAGACATTGGCGCCAGGGATGTTCGAGGTGATATTAACGAAAGTTGGCGCGTCTGAAGTTGAATGGTTCATTCATAAGCTAAGGAGACGAGGACTTATGAATGGTATTTTAATAGCCGCTGAAGGTATCACAGGTGATGAGCAACGTGCGGCTGGAGCGCTTATTATGGAAGCGTTGCGGGAAAAAATTCGGGTGGTAGTTATTGACAAATCCGACTTAGAGTCAATAAATAGTATTGAAAGTTTGCGTGATATGATAAAAACAAAATATTGTAACATATTTATTGGAAAACTTATTTGACAAGGGGGTTATAATGTGATAAAACTTTATGGGCGCGAATATAGCAGGGCAGAGTTGCTTCGTCGCGTCGGCGATATCTCACAAATCGCAGGTGTAAAACATTATGAATTGAAAACAGGCGCTTCAAAAGGTGTCGAGGCTGTTGATTTTCGGACTGGTTCAGGTTTTAATTTTACGGTGTTGCCAGGCAGAGGAATGGACATCTCATTTGCAGAATACAACGGTATTCCGCTATGCTGGCGTTCCAGCACAGGTGATGTCGCCGCGCAATATTATGAGCCCGGTTCAGGTTGGTTGCGCGGCTTTTATGGCGGTTTGCTAGTTACCTGCGGTATGACTTATGTTGGCGCGCCGGGCGCCCTTGATACCCCGGCCCACGCCCTTTCCCGTTTCCTTGAGGAAGGCGAGGAACTGGGATTGCACGGCCGAGTTTCGTATATTCCGGCGCAAAATGTTTGGGTGGATAGCAGATGGGAAGGCAACGAATATATCATGTGGGTGCAGGGGAAGGTACGCGAAACTACAGTCTTTGGCCCGAATCTGTGCTTAACGCGTCGAGTCCAGACGAAACTAGGCGATACAAAGCTTAGAGTTGAAGATGTCATTGAGAATTTGGGATATGAGCCAGTGCCGTTTATGTATTTATATCATATCAATGGCGGGTTTCCAGCTATAGATGAGGGCACAGAGATGATTTCGACCTCGGTGAAAGCTATTCCGAGGGACGAAATTGCCGAAACGGGTATCGATAATTCTTCTCAATTTCAAGGGCCGACTCCGTATTTCAAAGAAGAGGTATTCTATCACGAAATGGAATGCGATGCCGAGAATCACGTTTACGCGGCGCTAGTAAATAAAGAGTTTAACAACGGCCAAGGTTTTGGATTCTATGTTCGGTATCACAAAACTCAATTTCCCAAATTTACTCAGTGGAAGATGACTGGCAAAGGTATTTATGTCGCCGGGATGGAACCCGCTAACTGTTGGGTAGAGGGACGTGTAAAAGAGCAAGAGCGCGGTACATTGCAGTATCTTGAACCCGGCGGCAGAAGACACTATGAATCGGAAATAGTCGTTCTTCGCTCTAAGGAAGAGATAGAAAAACTTGAGGAGAAGATTGCAAGCATTAAATCCATTTAGAATTATCAGTACATCGAAAACCATTTTGACACCGTTATCAT
>DTYX01000495.1 GCA_012961655.1 Candidatus Poribacteria bacterium | reverse complement strand
TAACAGAGTATAGAGTGATGAATTACGAATTATCGCTAGTCATTCGATAAAAAGTTTTAAAATTTTTAGAAACCATTACTTTTTTGCTTGTATTCCATCGCGGAGTATGCTAAAATATTTATCGTGTAAAAAGGCTAGTAACAAAATTATTAGGAGGGGAAAAATGAAAAAAGTTTCGTGTCTGGCTATAGTTGGGATTTTCATTCTGAGTATAGCCTTAATAGGATGCGGTAATTTGAAGAAAAAGGAATTTGATAGCATATTCACTGAATATAAAGGTGAACAGGAGCAAATTCATACAGAGATAAATGCTAAGATGACTGGTATTGACCAGAAATTAGACCAGGAAATTAGCGACCGAAAGGCGAATGTCGATGAAGCTATGAAGAAGGCGACAAATGACGCTGTAGCTGCGGCGGAACAAGGTGATGCGGATACATTAGAAGTTGTGAAATCTGAAGATGAGAAAGTCCGCCAAGACGCCCAACGGTTTGCTCAAGAAGCAGAAGAAAACGCTAAAAAGTTCGCCCAAGCTGAGGCTGAAAAAGTTCGCCAAAAAGCGGAGAAAGACGCCAGGGAAGCGATGAATAGAGCGAATAGTGCTGCTGGAGCGGCTAACAAAGCCAGCAAGGATGTTGCAGCATTGGGTGACAAAGTTGAAAAAATGAAACCTGTCACGGTAGCTGTTGTACAATTTGCCAGTGGACGCGCAACTTTAACCAAGGATGCTAAGGCTGAATTGGATAAGGCTGTAGGCGTCCTTGCAAAGTATAGTGGCTCACCAGTAATAGTAAAGGGACATGCCGACGGCAATCCTGTCATGAGTGGAAGGTATCAGAGCAATTGGGATCTTTCCCAAGATAGAGCTAATGCTGTTGTAAAGTATCTAAAAGAGAAAGGCGTTGATAATCCTATAGAAGCTGTAGCGCGCGCTCATACTGAACCAATAGCTCCTGCTTTTACCTCGAAAGGACGGGCTAAAAACCGCAGAGCCGAAGTTATTGTCTATCCCTCTGGGATGGTTGAATAAAGATAAACTACACTAAAAGATGGGGCTCGTGGTTACTGCTTTAAAGCTGACAAGTCTTAAATGGCGAGTTGCCCATCGCGAATTTCTATAAAAAAGGTCGATTTATCCTGAGTCGTGATTATCGACCTTTTTTACTTTACTAATCCTCTAAATTGCACGCTTGATTGCTCACAAGCAACATTGGTTCACTGAATCACTAAATAACAGAAATACAAACGAGAATTCTTCAGTTATGACACAATACACCGAGTTTTCGGCAAAATCATTTGGGCGGATAATTTTAGTCGCGACGGATTTCGGCTTGAGCCATGTCATTTTTCCCGATATGACCCAAGACGAATCTGAAAGGTCAAAGTTAGCAATCATGGACGCTCAGCGCGATGATGAGGCAGTCAAAAGCATTGTCGAGACATTATCACGATACTTCGCCGGGGGGCGTGTGGAATTCACCGATATTCCCGTAGACTTGAGCAATTGTCGTCCATTCCAGCGCGATGTGCTTAACATTACCCGGCAGATTTCGTATGGCGAAGTCAGAACCTATAAGTGGCTCGCAACGCATTTGGGCAAACCGAAGGCTTCAAGACAAGTCGGGCAAGCATTAGCGCGCAATCCAGTGGCAATTATCATTCCCTGTCATAGAGTGATAGGAAGTGATGGCAGCCTGACAGGATATGGGTTGGGACTTTCAATAAAGCGCCAGTTGCTCACGATGGAGAGCTCGTTTTCTACAGTGTTATAAAGAATAGCCGCTAAACGGCGGCAAAGGCCGCCTTCTGAAAATCTGCGGCTCTATGACGACGCTACCCATATCGGACTCGTCCAGGCGTGATTGCCTTCTGCAACGACGACATTGTTGGGGAAGTTTGGCACATCGCCGCAAAGGATAGCTCGAGCGTAATACCAGTGATTGCCTGCTGGAATTTCTTCATCGAATTCCAGAATTGCCTCAACGTCGTTCACACAATTTAATTCTTTGACAACCTGGCAATCTCGAATAGTCGCCAACGACTGGATTGGACGTGTCGCCCATGCTCGAAACGTGACCGGCGCGATGCCGCTGAGCGACACATCATCCCCGATGAAGGCGTCGCCGATGTGAAATTCTAACGCAATCATATTGCCTGTCGTGGCAATCGTTCGGCGGCGGCGAATGCCCTGTACAAGCGCTTCCGCCGTCAGTTCGGTCGCATACACGCCGGTCAAAGCGCCGCAGAATCCGGGATTGCGTCTGTGACTGTCTGACCCGCCGGTAAAGCCGAGACGTCTGCCTGTATTGAGGATTTCGTAAATGGCTGGTGAATTTACTACCATGTGCGGCGACCACGCTGAGACGATTTCAATCGCCGCCTCAACGTCGCTTTTGGCGAAAATCCAGCCGAGGTGATGACCGATGAGCAGACCTGATGTCCCCTCCACCGATTTAGCCAACACGTCAATGTCTCTGCCGCCTTCGTCCACCTGTCGCCAAATCGGCTCACCTGTTTTAGCGTATAGAATGAGACGATGGTTGGGCTTCCCAGTTTCTGGATTCGCCCACGACCACTCATAAGAGGGAATCACGACAAACTCGCCCGGTTCGGAATGTTCCTCAATGAATCTCTGCTGTCGCGCCCATTCGTGGTCAGTGAGCGGCAGGCAATATACATCGTTGTCGCAGATGGCGCAAAAATCAAGATGCGCTTTGTTTCGAGCGTAGTGCAGCAACTCATCCACAATCCCATTTGGCTCCTAACTTCATATCTCGCGCGACGAATACGATGCTTCCCTGCATCGCTTTAGATGCTACTTCATAGCTGAGTAGCCCACGGTATAACTCAAGTTCTTCAGACCATTCCCCATCGTCAAAATACTTCCCGCAGAGAATGCCAATTGCCCTGCGTGTGTGACCGTCTTCAACGTCTTTACGCTCCCACAAAACCCAAACTCTTTCACCATCGGCAACGAGCATCGGTTTCCGCCGGTTGCCGAGGTATCCTCCCGCTCCTGCGTTGACGAGCATGCCCTGACACAAATCGGTGACCTCGGGCAACCTCTCCCAAATTCCATCATTCAACCGCGCAGCTTGAATTGACTGCCATTGGTCAACGACTCCGCTGGTATTCTCAATAGCTTTCCCAGACAATCCATGTGCCAGTTTGTGGTATCTACAGCAATTTGGGGTGGTCCCGCTGTGGACTGTGCGGACGACAGAACTTCCAACTGCTTATCGTTTAGCCATTTCGCCACAACTCTGTCACTGCCGCTACGAGATTGGAGCCACGCGCACAGATGTTCGCCGCCAATTTGGACGGAAACCGGATGAGATTCAAATCATAGTTTCTCCTCCTCGACTAGATATTAATTAACGTGAGTTCGGGTTACTGAATTCGTATAAAAACCTGTGCTTTCTCTTTTAATCACGAATTTCACGAATTTTTCTTCTTAGTTTACAATACGAGTGTATTGTACGCTGGTGGTACCGAAATTGATGAGAATC
>DTYX01000494.1 GCA_012961655.1 Candidatus Poribacteria bacterium | reverse complement strand
GTGTCAATCCGTGGCTGAAGATGTTATCTAACAATGCAGTAGATGTCGCGTAAGAATCTTGCTTCGCCACGTGGGAAGGAGAAAACTCAGGTTGGATTATCAACAAACGGTTAAAAATCCCATCTCATTTTCCGGCATTAGTCTTATGCTGGGAGTTCAATCCTCGTTGACTTTTAAGCCAGCGCCGATAGATTACGGCATTGTTTTTGTCAGAACTGACCTGCCAGGACAACCCCAGATAAAAGTCGATATTGTCAATCATGTCTCTGAAATTGCCCGTTGTACCAGTATTCGCAATGGGAAAGCTTGCGTGCATAGCATAGAACACGTTCTCTCTGCTCTGGCAGGAATGCGAATAGATAATGCCATTGTTGAAATATCCGCGCCGGAAACACCTGCCGCAGATGGCAGCGCACTTCCTTACGTCGAATTACTGAAACAAGTAGGTATCAGCAAACAAGATGCACCCCGCCAGTATTTTCAGATTACTCAAGCTATCTCGATTTCTGAAGCGGATAAGCAGCTTATCATGCTTCCCGCCGCACAATTTCAGATAACTTTTGCTTTTGACCACCCTAATTTGCCCACTCAACTTACCAGCATTACAATTGATGAATCAAGCTATCTTGAACAGGTCGCCCCGGCAAGAACGTTCTGCTTTGCTGATGAAGTCGAATTCTTAAAGGCACAGGGACTTGGCAAAGGCGCTAGCAGTGATAATGTCATAGTTATCGGTGAAGGAGGAACGCCGGATAATGACTTGAGATTTCAAGATGAGATGGTGAGACATAAAATTCTAGATCTTATCGGTGATCTATATCTTCTGGGTTGTATACCTAAAGCACATCTGACGGCTATTCGGTCGGGACATGAATTAAATGTGAAACTCATCAAAAATATATTTGAGCAATCCCGAGAATCAGGACAGAAAAAACAAGTGGAACATTCCACCAAAGTGGGAGATGCTGAAAAAGCGACGCCGCCAATCGAAGCATCCGAGATTTACAAAGTTTTGGAACATCGTTATCCTTTTCAGATGGTCGATAGAATTCTTGAAATTGAAGATGGCAAGAGAGGTGTAGGCATTAAAAACGTTACGATTAACGAGTTGTTTTTCCAAGGGCATTTCCCTGGCAAACCTGTAATGCCCGCTGTCCTTCAATTGGAAGCTCTTGCTCAAACAGCAGGATATTTAATAAAACGCCTCCCGGAACATCGCGCCAACTTGGGGCTTTTTGCAGGAGCGGATAGAGTTAAATTCAGAAACTCCGTTGTGCCCGGCGACCAATTGCGATTGGAAGTTGAGATAATTACAATCAGAAAAAGGTTCGCAAAAGCCAAAGGTAAAGCATCCGTCAATGGAAAAACGACCGCAGAGGCAGAGATGACTTTTTATCTCGGAGGGTGAACGGATTTCGGAATTCGGAATTGTTTTAATTCCGCATCCCGCATTCCTAATTCCGGCGGGAGCTTCCTTGTCTGTTTTCTGTGAGTTGTATGCTGATGACTTTCTGTTATCGGCATACGAAAGGGAGCAAAACATTGAATATACATGAAACCGCGATTGTTCATCCCAAAGCTGAATTGGCAGATGATGTTGAAGTTGGTGCGTACAGCATCATTAGCGAAGAGGTGAGAATTGGGCGTGGAACGAAAATTGGCCCGCAGGTGCAGATTGACCGCTGGACTATCATTGGCGAGGATTGCCAGTTATTTTGGGGATGTACAGTAGGAAATCCCTCAAAAGATCTAAAGTATGGCGGTTGGAGAAGTTATGCCATCATTGGAGACAGAAACGTCTTTCGTGAATATGTCTCTATTTCCAGAGCGACGGACGAAGAAGCTGCTACAATAATCGGAAATGACAACTTGTTCATGAACTGGGTCAATATCGCACATGATTGCGTCATCGGCGACAACGTCATCATGGCGAACTTAGCCACTGTCGGAGGGCATGTGATAATCGAAGATAATTGTCGAATCGGGGCTAAAACGGCTTATCATCAGTTCGTTCGAGTGGGAAAAATGTCCATGTCGGGAGCATGTTCATATTTTTCACAGGACGTGCCGCCTTTTACTCTCTCCACTGGCAACCCAGCTAAAGTTCGTGGATTAAACCTTATCGGCTTGCGCACGTCCGAAATCAATCCGATGAGAACTCTTCCTCCTCAAACTATCACACTTCTAAAACGCGCCTTTCGAATCCTTTTCCGCTCAAAGTTGAATATGAGCCAAGCTGTAAAGAAGGTGCGAGAGACCATTGAACCCAACGAGGAGGTCGAATACCTCTTGAAGTTTATCGAATCCTCGAAACGGGGCATCGGCATGTAGACACGAATTAGTTGTGAGGGTAATCGCTAATGGGCAATACGCAAAAACTGGGCATCATCGCAGGCAGTGGGAATCTGCCTGAATTACTGGCATCTGAAGCCAAGCTTTATGACAAGCAACCCGTTATTATCTGCGTTACAAACAATTATTCCTCGAATTTACCTCAAGTCGCTTCAGAATTTCATCAGTTTCATATCGGGCAATTGGGAAAGATTGTCAAAACCCTGCGCGATGCGGAAATACAAGAACTTGCCTTGATAGGTAAAGTAAACAAAGACGTTCTACTCAAACCCTTATGGTTGGATTCTCTTGCTCGTAAAATTCTAACCAAAGCTCGAAACGGACGGAATAGTGATAATTCAATTTTAAAAGCTCTGGTTGAAGAATTGGAATCCATCGGATTCGTCGTAATCGACCAGCGCCGTTTTCTCTCAAATCTGCTCTTTCAATCTGGCGTTCTCACCAAAAGAAAGCCATCCAAAAGCGAATGGGAAGACATTTACTACGGTATTGATTTAGCGCGTAAGGTTGCAGGTTTAGATATCGGGCAAACAGTCGTTGTTAAAAATCAGATGCCTTTGGCTATCGAAGCGATAGAAGGAACTGACGAAGCAATCCGGCGCGGCGGACGATTGGGAGGCGATGGGGTTGTCGTGGCAAAAGCTTCTAGTATCGACCACGACTTTCGTTTCGACGTTCCAACAGTGGGACCAAGTACGCTCAAGGTGATGAAAGAAAATTCCGCAACAGTGCTGGCACTCGATGCTGAGCGCACCTTTCTGTTAGACGCGGAAAATGTAATTAAAGAGGCAAATGAACATAATATCTCAATCGTTGCCGTGTCAAATGATAGAGATTCTCTAAAGTCCTAGGTTCTGTTGACGAATTATCCCGTAACTTTTCGTGAGCCATCGATTGGGTCGTAGCGCATGTCTCCAGACTTGCGGCAATCCGAGCACAAGTCAGGAGACTTATGCTACAATAGAAATATCATATTCCTGTCAAACCGTTGGTATTGCTGTTCAAAAAACACCGTTCAGCAGTCGATTTTTACGATGACGAAGTGATATCGATTAGGTATCGTCTTGTGAGAATGTGGGAAATTGAGGGGAGAGAATTGCTGGAAAGTGGAGACCCATATCTATTGCCTTTAGTTGCGATAGCGAGAAGTGGGGAAGATGAGATACTTGAGGCAGAGAGGAGTTTGAAAACATACTTGAGAAGGCTATGTCGTGAAATTGCTCCTGTTCCGAAGTAAAAGGTTTTCTCAGGAGATGAAAGGAGGAATAGGTTTTGAAACATTTGATTCCATCTGCTGCGTTAATGTGTACCATCATAATCTGGGTTGGTAGCATCAATGCAGTGGAATATGACGAAAATCTCATTATTTATTTCGATTACGAAGAGTTTAAAGGTACTGTCGTCCCTGATATGTCAGGCCACGGTCATGATGGCAAAATTAATGGCGATGTCAAGCAAGTAGAAGAGGGAAAGCGCGGCAAAGCGGCAAAGTTCGCAACCGGCAGCTTTCTTGACCTTGATGGTCCAAATATTCCCGCGGATGATATTCCCACTGAAGCGATAACAGTCGCCGCCTGGATAAATTGTGAGAAAACAGGAGGCCATCATGCCATCTTTAACGCTCGCGCTAGCGATTCTACGTGGCTTGTTCACCCTGAACTACGTAGCGAAGGTAATTTTCGGTGGCTGCTGCGCGCCAATGGCGGTGTGACAATCTTCGATATCCGCGCCGGCGCCGCGAAATATGATGAGTGGCTTCATTACGCCGGCACTTACAGTGTGGACGCTGGACTGGGAATTTTGTATATCAACGGCAAAAAGGTTCAAGAAGCCCCAGGCAAGGGGAAAATCGCCGGCGATTGGGGCATAGGCGCACGCGTGGGATACAACATTGATAACGCTCGTCCCTTTACCGGTTTGATGGATGACCTTTGCATCTGGAAAAAGGCTTTGACGCAAGATGAAATCAAAGACCTTATGGAAAATGGCCCCCAACCGATGGCTGTATCCCAAAAGGATAAAGTAGCCATAACATGGGGTAGAATCAAAAAGTAGAGATACGTTCAAGCAGTAATGTTTGAATTAGTTCTTTCGTTTCATCGGAAATCCGTTTGTTTTCAGGATTTCCGACTTTCTTTACGTCCACAGTTTTTACAGCGATAATTCTGTTTACCATTGTGAATATGTCCGTTTTTCTAAAAGCGAAAAAAGACTTGAAAATTTTGATTTTAAAAGTTATTATAATGGCGTTCAAAATGCTCGTGAGAGCATTACATGTTTAACACTACCTACTAAGGAGGGAGAAATCATGAAACGTTTTGTGTTGTTTGGAGAATTAACCTTGTTGATGTTTCTTTTGATTATTGGGGCGCGGGCTGGTGATTTGGTAATCTATTACAGCTTCGACAGCCTCAAAGACAACTTTGTTCCCGATATGTCAGGCAATGGCCATGACGGTGTCATCAACGGCGACGTTACGCTGGCAGATGGCAAAAGCGGGTCCGCTGGAAAGTTCGCCAATGGCGGCTACCTTGACCTTGATGGTGAAAACTTCCCCGCTGATGAGGTTCCAAAAGACGCAGGGACAGTCTGTGCTTGGGTAAATGTTGAGGAGACAGGAGGTCATCATGCCATATTCAACGCGAGAGCATCTGACGCGACGTGGCTTGTGCATCCTGAACTCCGCAGCGACCATACATTTAGATGGCTCTTCAGAGCTTATGGCGGAACCACGATTTTTGACGTCAGAGCAGGCGAATGGAAGCCCGGCGAATGGCTCCATTATGCCGGAACTTATAGTAAGGACGCAGGCGTTGGAATTCTGTATATCAATGGAGAAGAGGTCGGCAGAGAAAACGCACGCGTCAGTGAACCTATAGCCGGAGATTGGGGCATGGGAGCCAGGGTAGGAAAAAATATCGATGATGCCCGTCCCTTTACCGGCCTCATGGATGATTTATGTATCTGGAGCAAGGCGTTGACACAAGATGAAATCAAAGCCCTGATGGAAACGGGAGTAACTTCCGTATCCCCCAAAGATAGCTTGGTAACAACATGGGGGCAGATAAAGAAGTTTTAATTAACGCTTCTAGTAGGTCGATTTTCCAAAATCGACGATTTTGTAACGAATTGTCGAGATATGGAATCTCGACCTACATTTTTAGGAGGTAGAAATGGACAGTGGAAAAAGTCTTAAGTTGTATAATGATTTAGGCGTTAATCCGGTTATCAACGCCCTCGGCGGCAACATGACCTTGCTGGGTGGTTCCATTCTCTCGCCGAAGGTTAGCGAAGCGATGGACTTGGCAAACCGGTATTACGTCCAGATGGAAGAGTTGCTGGATAGAACCGGCGAGATTATCGCCGAGTACTTTGGCGCAGAAGCCGCCTATGTTACTCCAGGATGCGCCGCAGCTCTTGCTTTAGGAACTGTCGCTTGCATGGCGGGACTTGACAATGAAAAGATCGAGCAGTTGCCCGACGTGACTGGAATTAAGCATGAGGTTATTGTCCAAAAGGGACTGCGATACAAATATGATAGATGTTTGACAGTTCCTGGGGCTACGCTCGTTGAGGTTGGAGACGAATCTGGAACGACGCCTGAACAGATTGAAACCGCTATTGGACCAAATACTGTCGCCATCACGCATCTGGCGCCGGGTATCAGAAAGGGAGTAGTTCCTCTGGAAGAGGTTATTAAAATTGGTAAGAAGCACGGAGTTCCCATCATTGTCGATGCAGCCGCCCAGATATATCCGCTTGATATTTTCACAAAGTACACAGGAATGGGCGCTGACCTCGTCTGCTACGGCGCCAAATACTTCGGCGCTCCCCATTCAGCCGGCATTCTCTGCGGCAGAAAGGATTTAGTTGAATCCGCGAAGCGGCAGGGATTTATCGGGTTTGAAGCTAGCCCATACCGCTCGTTTGGCAGACCGCTTAAACTCGATAGACAGGAGATAATCGGAGTTGTCATCGCGCTTCAAGAGTGGATGGCGATGGACCATGAAGCCCGGTTTGCAACCTACGATAAAAGGGTGAAGAACCTTCAAAAAGCGTTTGAAGGTGTCGATAATGTCGAAGCAATTCCTCAACCAGAGAGCGGACCAGCGCAGAACCTTCGTTTGACGCTTGACGAGACGGCTCTGGGGAAAACCGCCGCTGACATCGCGGCTGCGCTAAAAGAAGGAAATCCGCGAATTCTGGTACACACTAATGCGAATAATATCAATATTTCTACGCGAGCCATTGTGGATGGCGATGAACAAGTCATCGCCGATAGGATAAAAAACTTGTTGTAAAGATATTGTCGGGAAGCATTTCCGAGTAACGACTTGCGAAAGTTTATTGAACATTTGGGTGGTTGTATTCAATTTCAACCACACATTCATCCATTATCCTCGCCGTACTGTGAGCATCTTGCAACGGACCGCAAACATATTCTTTGGCAAATTTAGTGGTGCAGACTGTTTAGCTTATAAAAACAGCTTTGGCAGACTGCACCATCGTACTGGAGTTTTAGAGCAGGGTAAATTTCGTCGTTCACTTCACGATAACCATCTTACGGGTCGATATAAATTCCCCAGTTCGCAAAGTGTAGAAATATACGCCGCTTGATACCTTCTCACCCAGGTTATCTTTGCCATCCCAATAGGCGGCTTTACCTCTGGTCGCGTAAACGCCAGCGTTCTGATAGCCGAGATGCAGTGTCCGAATGAGCTGTCCCTTTGCATTGTAGATGCTGATGCTGACGGATGAATCGGACGCAAGTTTATACGGAAGCCAGGTGTCTGGATTGAACGGGTTCGGGAAGTTTTGTAGCAACGCAAAAGTCGTAGGAATAACGCGAACTTCGCCGTCGATTTTTGTGACGCTTCGACTGTTGGAAAGATCGACGTTTTCGAGAATCAGAGGACTTGTCTCCCCTTCGGCGTTCGGCAGGACTTCAAACTCCACCATCAACATCTTGCCACCAACTTTTTTCTCCCTCTCCTTTTGGGAGAGGGCCGGGGTGAGGGGAAACGTCGTTGCAAAGGCGAACCTGACTTCGCCTGGCAAGTCTGTATTCGCTTTCCAATAGTATCCGTTGAGGAGTTCCAACGAACCGTAGCCAATAGCTCTCAATACCGTCTGGTCATATTTGATAGTTACCCCGCCAGCCAATAACCCTGTAGCGTCGTTTATACCGATTGGAACTTGAATCTTTTCACCCGCAGGCGCTTCTACTTTGGGAAGGCTAAGCTCATAATCGCGCGGTTCTATTGCGGACGGTGAACCCATTGAATCAGCGGGAAATTCATCTATCAAACCCACGACGTATTGCAGTATGAGCGCCGCGTCGTAGGCTGATACAGTATT
>DTYX01000493.1 GCA_012961655.1 Candidatus Poribacteria bacterium | reverse complement strand
TTTAAAAAAAGTTTGACCAATTTTTCATCACGCCGCTGAGTTAGCTCTGATAAACTTCGACCGCCAAGCGACTCTTTCACTTCCGAAATAATGGCTTCTTTCGCATCTTCAGGGATTTCAGTCCAAGATGCCATCCGATTACTCATAAAATACCTGAGAATGTACAACTGATAAGGCATCAAGCCTTCCTATGGTCAGATGAATAGAGGAGAACACAGCGCACCACTATTTCAGCAGGGTCATCTTTTTTGTCGCTCTGAATCGTCCAGCCTCCAAAGTGTAGAAATACACTCCTGAAGCGACTTTCCCACCGAAATTGTCCTTGCCGTCCCAATGCATCGCTTCGCCCTTAGTTATGTAAAATCCCGCGCCCTGATGTCCCAAGTCTTTTTCATACACCAACCGACCCGTTACATCGTAGATGCGAATAATCACATCTGCCTCTTCAGCCAATTGATATGGAATCCACGTCTCCGGATTGAAGGGATTGGGATAGTTTGGGTACATCAAGGTCTTTGGGGGCAAAACTTTGAACGAGCCATCTCTAACAACGACGTTAGCGCCCTCGTTTAGCAATTGCCTAAATAGAACTAAACGACTGGTGATGTTTCTGTTGATTTTATCCGATACTTCAAATTCAACGTTGATGATGGCGCCGCTATCGTTGTGAGTTTGGGGACTGGCGATAGCGATGTTTAGTCGGTCATTTGCGACTTTGTATTCCAGAATATATCCTGTCATCTGAGATGCAAGATATACGCTGACCGGCTTTAACACTTTAGAATCGAAAGCCAAACTCAATTCCGCGGCGAGCAGACCCGCAGTGCTGTCTGTGACAATCGGCACTGTAATCTTCATGCCGGGGTAAATTGTTTTATCGGGAATGGATAAGTCATAGCTCCGAATGTCCGCCGGCGTCGCTTGAACATCCTCAAGTTCCACTGGGAATTTCTGGATTAAACCGACTGTCTTTTGCAGGATTAAAGCGGCGTCCAAAGCAGTGACCGTGCCGTTGTTGCTGACATCAGCGTTTTCTCGCTCTTCGGGACCAAATTCAATTATACCGACGATAGCTCGCAGGATGATGGAAGCGTCAAAAGCGGTAACATTGCCATCGCCGCTCATATCGCCATATTTTGTCACAAGTTCGACGTTTTTCACATCTCCATCCTCGCTCCAAATCGGAGTCATCGGACCATTGGGGCGTACAATATGCGCTTTTCCAGCCGCGTCCCAGATCTTGAAAATGACAAGCTCCCCAGATGATGCCCCTTCGTCTTCAGGAGTGTAAGCATCATCGCCATAAGTGTGCAGTAGACCGTAATTCCCTTCGACGCCAATTTCAAATTCCCCGCATTGCACGCCGCTTAGGTCAAACGCCCGCAAAATCCAACCGACTCGGGCAGGTTCGCCTTTGACACTGATTTGACCGTAAAAATCGACGTTCATCGGCGGCCTGGGCAATCCATCATCCGGCCAAATCCCCTCAGCTATGCTCGAAACGCCGGGTATCATCATTAACAAACATGCGCAAATAGATATTATCTGTTTCATCGTTATCCTCCGTGAAGGGTGGCTTTCATTAATCCCTATATAACCTTAGGGTCATCAAGTAGCTCTTTTTCTTCCAATTCATCAAGGCGTTCAAGGAGCGCCTCA
>DTYX01000492.1 GCA_012961655.1 Candidatus Poribacteria bacterium | reverse complement strand
TGTTCGCTACGCTCACCGACGCCTTCGGCTTACGGGCAACTGTTGTCCCTGGTGCAAAGTCAAATCCGCTCAACTGGGCAGGGTCATTTACCAAATAATCTTTTTTCTCCTCCGACGTCTTCAGAGTGAGATATTTGACCATCTCATGGATGAACGGCAGGAATACGCCGCGTTGGGGGAAATCCGTCCACTCAGTGTCAAACGTCGAGGTAAACAACAGCACCCGTCCTCGTCCGTATTGTTTTTCGATTAAAGCTGGAGTGCCGTCGTCATACTTCAAAAGCTCATTAGCTCCCGCCAGGGCGGCGACGTGAAAGCGTTTGTAAAAGCGCGCTGTGCCGAAATCTCCGTGGTTGGGATTTTTGAAGGGGGCGAAGAGAGGATGTTCGTATTTTACAACTGCGATGACGTTGAATTGTTCGTGATTGCTTTCATCGCCAACTGCCTCGACGAGATTGCACGGCAACAGCGCTTCCGCACCGCTGTTGAAGATTTTGGTATATGTCGCGGGGACGACGTTATCTCCAAGCGCGACGATTAAACCGCCGCCGGATTTTACAAAATTCCGCAATCTTTGAACTTCATCGCTACCCAGAGCACTTACATTCGTAAGGATAATTACGTCGTAATCTTTTATCTCATCGCCCGCTGGAAAACGGGTGGATTTGCTGACTTGAATGGACACAACTTGATTTTTCGGATTTAAAGCGCGCGTCAGGAAAAATGTCTCGTCTTCATCGGACCTTCTGCCCGGTTCTCCATCCAAGCAAAAGACTTTAATAGATTTCAGGGTTTGAAGGGTGAAATATCGTTTATCATCTATCGGTAGCTTATCGCCGGGCAGTTCGACATATCCCGTATGTGTCTTTTCGTCGGTGAAATTCAAATCAAAAATGGCATCCGCAGTATCGTTGGCGAGAATATCGACCTTTTGCTCACCCATCTGTACGCCATCTATTATCAGCTTGACAGGCACATCTGCCAAAGATTTGCCGCTAAAATTAGCAATTCTGGCGACTATGCGAGCGGGCTTTTTCTCATTTAAGGCAATCTCAGGCGCGCTGATTCCTGTAACGGCGAGATTTACAGGGTTTTCGACGCGCAGGTCTGCGCTCACGTTTACATCGACGCCGGGGCTTAATCTGTCCGTCTCGATAAAATTCTGAAATCCAACCTTCTGCAAATCGGAAATTAGATATACCACTTTTTCACCGATATTCGCAAATTTTAAGACTTCGTCAGCGGCTTGAATGGCGTTGACGTAATTCGTGGGATTGTAAGTCAATTTTGCATGAGCATTCAACGCCATCTTGATTTCATCATGTTCCGAAGATAGTTCTTTGACCACCAGGGCAGTATCGGAATTGAATATCAGCGCGGCGGTGTCCTGTGGATTTAAATCTGAAATTACATTCATCGCTTCGGATTTGGCTCTGGAAAAGTTATCACTATATCCCATGCTGTAGGAGTTATCCAGGATGATAACGACATTCCGGCGCCCACCCTTTTCTGCTATCTGCGGGTCTTGAGCGAAAAAAGGTCGGGCAAACGCTAAAGCTAAGATAGCTAACATCAATGTGCGCATCAGCAGTAAAATCAACTGTTTGAGTTTATGCCGTTTGACGTTGGCTTGATGCGCATTTTTAATAAAACGTAGTGAGCTAAATAGCACACGGCGAGCGCGCTCGCGATTGAGCAAATGAATGATTATCGGAATAGAAGCGCCCGCCAGACCGATTAAAAATAGCGGTGATAAAAATGAAAGTCCCATTTTTCTGTTCCTCTCAACAGTTTGTCAATTTACGTATTCACATCTCAAAATTCCTGACCTCCGAATTGGTATAGTTCATATAGAGTCCTAAGGAATGAACCAACGACCAGCAAGAACAGCCAGGTTCAGAAGAATGTGAGCAATCACTGTCCATCGAATGGATCCAGTCGTCTTTGCTACCCAACCCCATACAAAGCCAAGTGGGATGGACATAAGAGCAAATGTGATTGCTTCACCGAGCGGCGACAAATGCCGGAGTCCAAACCAGATCGAGGGATACTAATACCAAATTAGTCTTGACATTTCAGGTTAAATATACAATTTGTGATATATAACACATGCCTCACCATCAGTCAGAAACTCAATTATATCTGATAATGGAAATATTTATTGGATTGACTTTGA
>DTYX01000491.1 GCA_012961655.1 Candidatus Poribacteria bacterium | reverse complement strand
TGCTAACAAGATGTAGCGCAAGTTTCAAAATTGCGTTACAACAAAAATTTTTCTTGACATTCATATTCTAACATGATATACTTTAACATAATTTGCATCGTGAGAATCATAGTATTTAATAGTGTAGCTAAACGATGTATTCCAAGCATTCAGGTGCCCTTTGAGGGTAAAAGGGAAGTACGGTGTAAATCCGTCACTGCCCCGCAACTGTAAACGACGTTTTCAAGTTCTCTGAGATAGTCACTGGCGCGTGATGAACTCACCTTTCTGTGTTTTGATTTCATTTCACTCTTAGAAATCAAAACAAAATTCAGAACGCGCTGGGAAGGCTTGAGAATAGGTCGTAAGTCAGGAAACCTGCCTGAGTGGTATTCACATACAGCACCTTCGAGGGAAGGGCGTGAATGGAGTTTTTCTCCCTTTTGGTCATATCCATTCTTCTTACCTCGAATTGTCTTTGTGATTGATATTATAATTTTCCACACAACTTAATCTAAATCAGGGATGAAGTTATACTCACAAGAGTCTTTAACGTTTGGTGTGAGTTTACCTGAGATTAACGCCCACAAGGTGCAAGTCAGGAGACATGCGCTACAACTGTGAATTATGAGAAGTTATGAGGAAGACTATATATCCATTTGCAATCTCTCAACACAAATCTTTATTTACTGGAGTTAAGAATATGATAGACCGAACTGGATTATTGATGGTGTACACCGGAAACGGCAAGGGCAAAACGACTGCGGCGTTAGGCACGCTCATGCGTGCATACGGCAGGGATATGAAAGTTATCATGTTACAATTTATCAAAGGTAAGGGGATACGCTTAGGCGAACACATCGCCGCAGAACGGATGGGGGTGGAAATTATACCGTTGGGCGATGGATTCATCTGGCAATCCCAAGAACTGGACAACGGCCGAAAAATGGCGTTGGAAGGCTGGACTGTTTGTGTAGACAAGATATTGAGCGGCGACTATGACATTGTGATTTTGGATGAGTTGACTTACGCGCTAGAATACGGTTGGCTGTCCGTCAATGAAGTTCTCGATGTCCTGAAAATGCGTCCTAAGTGGATGCACATTGTGGTAACGGGTAGAGATGCGCCGCCGAAGTTAGTCGCTGCAGCGGATATGGTCACAGAAATGGTCGAGATGAAACACCATTTCAAGAGTGGCATCGTAGGACAAAAAGGGATTGAATTTTAACGCAAATCATGATTTGAATCTGCAACTAATTTTGTGCAGAGGTTCACTTGAAGGAGCAATAACATGACAGCAATGACTTCTCGAGAAAGGATTCTGACCGCGCTTAACCATCAGGAACCCGACCGCATTCCGTTTGATATGGGCAGCACGCAGGTAACCGGGATTTCATTGATAGCTTATCGCAACTTGCGCCGACATCTCGGATTACCGGAGGTTGAACTGACAGTTTGTGACGCCATCCAACAACTGGCGCTTCCTGATGACGATATCGTAGAACGTCTGCGCATTGACGTGCGCGGATTGTTTCCATTGAACAGCCATAACTGGGGCATCAACCATCTGGATGCGGGCGAATATTGGGCGTATACAGACGAGTGGGGCATTACACATCACTTCCCAAAGAAAAATGGTTTATATTATACGATAGTCAAATCCCCTCTCGACAGTCCCACCACCAGCTCAGAGGAGATTGCCGCTCACTCTTGGCCCAACGCTGGCGACCCACAACGCATCGAGGGATTGCTAGAAATCGCAGAACGATACCGAGCGCAGGGCAAAGCCGTGATGCTCAAGGGCGTCTTAGCGGGAATTTTTGAGATGGCGCAACGCATCAGAGGGATGGAAAATTGCCTGGTTGACCTGCTTGTCGATGAAGAGTCTACATCTGCGTTATTCGACAAATTACTGGAGCTCAAACTGGATTTTTGGGAGATGGCTCTGCCTAAACTCGCGGACGTGGTGGATATAGTGTCCGAAGCCGACGATTATGGCACGCAGACTTCCCAGTTGATGTCGCCTCAGATGTTTCGGCGTCTGATGAAACCACGCTTGCAGACGCTTTTTAATCGCATCAAACAACTGGCTCCTGACGTGTATCTCTTCTTCCATTCCTGCGGCAGCGTCCGCGAACTGCTGCCGGATTTCATCGAACTAGGCGTGGACATTCTCAACCCGGTGCATGTCAAGGCGGCGGGCATGGAACCCACCGCGCTCAAACGCGACTTCGGCGATGCGATTGTCTTTTGGGGCGGCGGTGTGGATACCCAAGGTATCCTGCCCAACGGTACGCCGGAACAGGTGCGCGATGATGTCCGGCGGAATATAGAAGCATTAGCCCACGGCGGCGGATACGTGTTCAACACCGTCCACAACATCCAAGCCGATGTACCACCGGAGAACATCATGGCGATGTGGGACGCGTTGCAAGAGTTTTAAGTGAGGATTGCGGAAGTATAAATGAAAGGAATACAGAAAGTGTCCGGTCAAAAAATTTTATCTTTACCCATTCTGATTGCCGTTTTCATTAACATTCAAACTGTATTAGCTATCGAATATAACGGTTGCGGAGATATCGCCGGTATGGTGGTCGATGCGGAAACGAAACGACCGATAGTTGACGCTCGAGTAAAAATTGTAAAGACTGAATTCGTAACTTTTTCTGATAAGAGGGGCGAGTTTGCCATCACAAGCGTGCCGGACGGCATGCATGAAATTAAGGCGAGCATGCCCGGTTATAGCCCTGAGGTGAGGAAGATACGGGTAATATCCGGCAAAACGGTGGATATACTCTTCCAACTCAAACGAGTTGTGGTCAGTCTCGACGAAATAATTGTCAGCGCGACGAGGATGTCCTCCAGCTTGGATATGGTACCCGCCTTCGCATCTGTCATTTCATCAGAACAGATTATTTCAAGCACCGCTTCTGACCTTGGGGAATTGCTGGAAACCTCAGGTTTTTTGCAGTTACGCGACTATGGCATCGGTTCGTCATCGCTGGTGTCGATGCGCGGCTCATCTTCGGAACAAGTGCTGGTGTTGGTCGACGGGGAAAGGCTGAATGATTCGCGCAGCGGCAGCGCGGATTTCGACAATATCCCTCTCAACATCATAGACCGCGTTGAGATTGTCCGTGGAGGGCAATCCGCGCTCTATGGCGCCGACGCGATGGGTGGAATTATCAATATCGTTACGAAAAAACCTGGCGGAAATTTTATACGAAGTTGGGGACGAGCTGGCTCCTTCGGCTCTTTGGGATGGGGAACAGAAGTTGGCGGAAAATTCGCCAACTTCTCCGGGCTTGTCTCATTCTCACAGGACAAGAGCGATGGTGATTTTCAGTTTAAGGATAAATGGAATAGAATAAAAATCAGACAAAACGCCCAATTTTCAAAGCAGAATATCTTCGCAAATCTGGACTGGCGTCCGTTAAAATCCGCCTATCTCAAATTATCAGGGGAACATTACTACGCCGATAAAGGCGACCCCGGGCCGATTGGCCAATACAGTCCCCAAGCCTTTAAGGAGGATGAGAATAGCTCCTTAAAGCTGAATTATGAACATCAACTGCGAACTGGTGTTTTGGGCAAGTTGACTCTTTATGGACGAGATTCAACTCTGCATTACGTTAATCCTGGGATATACAAGACCGACGACATTCACGGGACGAACACAATTGGAGGGGAGTTTCAGACGCATATTCTTATCAAGGAATCTTCTCCATTGACGCTGGGGCTGTCACTGAAAAAAGAGGATATCTCAAGTACAGCGCTAAGCGAACGGCATCGTAATTCAATAAGCGGATACGGGCAACAGGAATTCCGCATCGACATAGATGATAATGCTCTCAAACTCAACAAGATAGTTCTGTTTCCCGCTCTACGCTGGGATGATTACACGGATTTTGACGCAGGCATTAGCCCCAAGCTCGGTTTTTTAGCGAGGTTCTTCAGAGACGGAAATCTTACAGTAAAGGGTAGCGTCGGTAAGTCATACCGAGCGCCGACGATGAATGACCTCTACTGGCCGGAGGATGCTTTCGCAAAAGGCAACCCGCTTCTGAAGCCGGAACGCTCCGTCGATTTCGAATCGGGAATGTCCTTCGAACTCTCTCAGATTAAAATGTTTCCTATTCGATGCAGTATTGTTTATTTTCAAAATCATTTTCAAGACCGCATTTTGTGGAGCCCAGGCATAGGTGGGAAGTGGACTCCTGAGAATCTGTCGGATGCGAATATCAGCGGGGTTGAAGCAGAAGCAAGCTTACGGATATCCCGAATATCAGAAGCCGTATTGGATTTGAGAGCGGACTACACTTTCCTGAAAGCGGAAGATAGTTTGGGAAGGCAATTGCTATACCAGCCCAGACACTCTGGAAACTATAGAATTCGCATAAGCGCTGAGAATATCTGGATGCAATTTGAAGGACTTTACAAGGGTAGAAGATACTATACACGCGAAAATACGAAATGGCTTCAGCCTTTTGTAATACATAACATCAAGCTCGGATTTGGAAAAGTTATAGGTACAACTAAACTAAGCGTTATTTTAGAGTTAAAAAACGCGTTTGATGTCAGCTATCAACTGATAGCAGATTATCCTTTGCCTTCAAGACAGTGGAGATGTAAAGTGTCAATTGCTAAAACATAAAATGTAATAATTACGCTTTACGTTTTACGCATTACGCATCACTGATGCTATAATTAAATTCACCTTGCTCATCGAATTCACATAGAGCAAGTAAAAAATATAGGAGGAATAAGAAAATGCGAAAAATTTTCCGTTTCGCAACTTTTTCTATCATTATTGGGTTATTGGCTTTTCTGGGTTGCGCTGAAGATGAGGGAACTGATGAAATGCCGCTGGAAATTGCAGGCGCTGTTTATGTTGTGAATGGCGCGGCGCAGACGATTTCCGTATTCGATATAGAAAAAAGCGCGTTTCTCAGTGACATATCTATTCCTGTCGGCAAATGGCCAGCAGACATAAAAATTCGAGGGGATTTTGCTTACGTCATCAATACAGGCGACAATAACGTTCAGATTATCGACCTTACAAGCAACACAACTGCTGGCATGATTGATGTCGGCGATGGAACCGCACCGGAAAAGATTACTTTTGCGAGTGACACCAAAGCCTACATTTCCAGCAATTGGACGCAATCGGTAAAGGTCGTAGACCTATCCAGCCAAACGGTTATCAGCAGCATTGACGTCGGAGTTGCGCCGTGGGGTGTAGCCTTCGCTAATGGCAAAGTCTACGTTTGCAATACCGGAGTGGTCTACGGCGACGAAACCACCTATGGTCAAGGGACCGTATCCGTCATCGACACCGCGACTGACAGCGTTCTCAAAACCATTGATGTTGAAACGAATCCAACCGATGTTGTTGCGGATAGCAACGGTAACATTTTGGTATTATGTACTGGCAATTATGCTGATATTACCGGCAAAATCGTTGTCATTGATTCTCAAACAGATAATGCTAGCGCACCCATCGATCTAGGCACGACGCCTTCAGGAATCACTATCACAAAAAATGGCATAGCTTATATCACGTCCTTTGGCGGACTACTTTCCTTTGATATAGCCGCTAGCACACTTTTGCATAATGCCTCCAGCGCATTGACGGATTTTGCAGGAGGGGCAGGGTTGGCTGCGGACATCGCAGGAAATGTCTATATTACTATTCCAGATTGGACTGGCGGCGGACAGGATAAATTGCTGGTAATGGATGCTTCTGAACAACTTATCGGTACCTATCCCGCTGGCGGCGGCGCAAGCATGGTTGCTATTAAGCAATAATGCCTTATCTGAATTGCTGCAAAACGTGGCAAGCACTATTTATGAATTGACTTAATACCGCAAGGAGCTAACAGGACAGATATAGAAATTGAAAAGACTTTAATTTTTTCTTTTGACGTATTACGTACCTGTTTCATTTGTGCGTTAAGTAATGTGATTAGGAAGTGAATAACATCGCATGAGACACTTCATTTTATTGATTTCAGCGAGCTTGATATTATGTGGATGCATCCTAAATAATCCCTATCCTTCTGAGCAACGGGGTAAGAACATTTACTACAGTACCTTCGATGAAGAACCGAAACACCTTGACCCGGCGCAGTCATATAGTTCTGACGAATATCGGCTTATTTGCCAAATTTATGAGCCGCCGCTCCAGTATCATTATTTGAAGCGCCCTTATGAACTTATTCCACTGACGGCACAGGAAGTTCCGACTCCGAAGTATTTTGGCGCCGACGGAAATGCTTTGCCAAAAGAGTCGCCGGCGGAACAGGTGGCGCGCGCTGTTTACGAGATTCAGATTCAGCCGGGCATTCTATATCAAGAACATCCCTGTTTCGCAAAAGATGATAAGGGAGATTTTCTATATCACCGCTTGAGCTCAGAAGAGATGCGGGACATTTATCAGATTCGCGATTTTAAATATACTGGGACGCGGGAATTATCGGCGGCGGATTATGTCTACCAGATTAAACGTCTGGCTGACCCAAGATTGCACTGTCCGATTCTGAGCACGCTGGAAAAATATATCTTAGGAATGGAAGAGTACGCAACTGCTCTGAATCACGATTTAGAGGCGGAACGGAAGAAAAGGCGGGAATCAGCGGGCGCGACTTATAATCAGGAACTCGACGAGCAGCGGAATCCAATCTCTTTAGATTTGGATGCCCATCCTTTTGGGGGCGTCGAGTTGGTCAATCGTTATACCTACCGAATTATCCTGAAAGAAAAGTATCCGCAAATCCTTTATTGGCTGGCTATGCCGTTTTTCTCACCGATGCCTAAGGAAGCAGTAATCTTCTACGAACAGGGAGCGCTTAAAAACCGAAACATCACGCTAGACCGCTTTCCAGTTGGAACAGGGGCGTATCGGTTGGATATTATCGACCCTCATAAAGAGATTGTATTGAAACGCAATGAACACTTTCATTCAGAATTATATCCATCTTCTTCGGAATCTGAGGACGGAAAGTTAGGCTTGCTCTCGGACACTGGTAAACACCTTCCGTTCATTGATATGGCAGTATATAAGCTGGAAAAAGAATTCATCCCCCGCTGGAATAAATTCCTTCAAGGCTACTACGATGTCTCCAGCATTTCATCGGATACCTTCGACCAAGCTATTCAATTTACCGACCAAGGAGACCCGCAGGTGAGCGAAGTTTTGCATGGCAAAAACATCCGACTGCTGACGAATGTGGAGACCGCGACCTACTATCTCGCGTTTAACATGCTGGATGATGTAGTGGGAGGATATACGGAAGAGAAGAGAAAACTACGACAAGCGATTTCTATTGCTATGGACTATGAAGAATACATCGAAATTTTCACCAATGGACGCGGCATTCCTTCCTATAGTCCCGTCCCGCCGGGGATTTTTGGATACGAAGATGAAGAGAGTGGAATCAACCCTTATGTTTATAATTTTTCAAAAGAACATGGCGCCCTCAGAAAATCGTTGGATGAAGCTAAGCGGCTGTTAGCCGAGGCGGGATATGCCGGCGGCAAGGACAGAAACGGAAAGCCACTGACAATTTACTTCGACAACGCTTGGGTTGGAGCTGGCGCTACGGCGCGGTTGAGTTGGATGCGCAAAAAATTAGAAGCTATTGGCATTACTATGAAGAACCGAACAACGGACTATAACCGCTTCCGGGACAAAGTACGCAACGGCAACTTCCAACTTCTCTCCTGGGGCTGGCTGGCGGACTATCCCGACCCGGAAAATTTTCTGTTTCTGTTGTACGGTCCCAATAGTCAGGCTGAATACGATGGAGAGAATGTCGCCAACTACAAAAACCCTCAGTACGACCGACTATTCGAACAGATGCGGAGTATGGAGAATAATCCACAGCGATTAGCTATCATCCGTGAGATGAAACATATTCTCCAGAGAGATGCGCCCTGGGTCTTTACCTATCATCCTGTAAGTTTCGGACTCTACCACCACTGGGTCAAAAACGCCAAACCGAGTAACATGGCGAACAACACGTTAAAATACTTGCGTGTGAACGGCGGACAGCGAGAGAATAATCGTCAAGAATGGAATCGCCCGGTTTTGTGGCCGATTGGAATTGCCGTGGCGCTTCTGTTTGTTTTTGCCATCCCAGCAACCATCACCATCTGGCGTCGAGAAAGGGGAAAGGCTAAGTAACGCGGTGCGCGTTTTTTTCGGTATGGAAGAAGAAAAAGCTCAAGGGAAAGGAAGGATGGAAGGTTGGATGATTGGATGGACGTGTTCCTTTCATCCATCCATCCAGTAACTCTATGTTAGCGTACATCATCCGTCGCTGTCTATATGCGATTCCCATCATCATCGGGGTCAACCTTATTACGTTTCTGCTTTTTTTCGTCTGGAGTTCCCCGGATAATATGGCGCGAACTATCCTCGGAGAAAAAAATATTACTCAGGAGGATATAGACAACTGGAAACGAGACCATGGATATCATCTGCCTCTTTTCATGAACTTCAGAGAATCAGGGCTCGCCGTATTCACTCAAACTATATTTTTCCAGAAGTCGGTTGGATTAATGTTTTTCAACTTCGGGCGTTCTGATCGAAACAACATCGACATCAGTCGTGAAATCCGACGACGCATATGGCCGAGTCTCGCTATTGCCATTCCGACTTTCATCATAGCCCTGCTAGTAGACATCACCTTCGCAATGCTTGTCGCTTACTACCGAGCCACCTACGTGGATTTCTGGGGCGTGGTTGTTTGCGTTACTATGATGTCGATTTCGATGCTATTCTACATCATCGGCGGTCAATGGCTGTTCGGGAAGATGCTGCGGTTGTTTCCCATCTCCGGCTACGATACGGGAACGAATATGTTTAAATTTGTGATTCTCCCAGTCGTCATTGGTGTTATCGGGGGAGTTGGAATGGCGGTCCGCTTCTACCGCACCATTTTTCTCGAAGAAGTCAACAAAGACTACGTGCGGACAGCAAGGGCAAAAGGGCTGGGCGAGGGAAAGGTGTTATTCAAACATGCGTTGAAAAACGCCATGATTCCCATCCTCACAAATGTTGTGATGACTATCCCATTCCTGGTAATGGGCAGCTTGCTAATGGAGAACTTTTTCGCCATACCGGGGTTGGGAAGTTTCACCATCGACGCCATCTACGCTCAGGACTTTGCCATAGTTCGCTGCATGGTCTATATCGGCGCTATTCTATACATCGTTGGACTTCTATTGACGGACATCAGCTATACTTTAGTTGACCCAAGGATACGGCTGGAATAAAAGGTACTGTCAACTGAGGAAGCTATACTCAGAGCACGTAAGATATCCTCTCCTTCGGAGACGAGCATTTTACAGTACCGAATAAAATAATGGAGATGTTAATATGATTTTCGGTGCAAATGGCGTTCGATTGGGTGACGTAATCGCCTGGATTTGGCGGTCTTCAGCTTATTGGAACATTCTCATAGCTATATTGATAGGAATAGTTATTTATCTGCTGTGGCTTGCTTCTCGACAGGAATACTGGCGAAACGCCGCTCGACAGGTCCGTTCCAATCGAATTGCTATGGTTTCCTTGTTTATACTGTTAATTTATATCACAATCGGATTACTGGATAGTATTCGCTGGCGAGACGCAAGCGTTGGAACGGATGGGAGACTGATGCGCAATGAGGATGGCGCAATTATCTACGAACCGAGGGCATTGAGCCTTTTAGACCGGATTAGCAAGCCGCTGCTTGAGCGTACCGAGAAAACATATTCCGCTCCATTAGCGACCCGTCTTTACAGCAAAGAGACGATGACCCTGCCGAACGGACGCATTGTTCGCGATTATCCGCGGCTTAGATATGGAGGCGCGAGACTGGAAACCGGAGAGAGTGTTTGGGTTGACATCTCCCGCCGCATATCGATGGGATTGCTTGTTGGATTGGTAGCGGGTTTGGCGGTAGGTGGAGCAGTGTATAGCATAAGCCGCCGTTTTGCTAATGCTGGAGATGCAACGAACCGCAAGACTTTCAATTCACAATTCCTGAAGAGAGCGTTCTTCTGGGGTGGAATTACCCTGGTCTCTGTTGGCGGCTTTGCTATCATTGCATTCCTCGCCTCGGAATATCGCCTGTTAGGCACTGACAAAGTGGGAGATGACGTGTTCTACCGCGCTCTTAAAGGCGTGCGAACAGGTTTAATTATCGGAGGCTTTACGACGATTATCGCTATCCCGTTTGCCATCTTTTTCGGAGTTATAGCCGGATATTTCGGAGGCAGGATAGATGATATAGTCCAGTATCTGTACTCCACTCTCGCATCAATTCCCAGTATTTTACTCATCGCCGCGTTTATGCTGCTTTTCGGCCGAGGATTATTCAATCTCTGTCTCATCATGGGGATTACGAGTTGGACTGGATTATGCCGATTGCTGCGCGGTGAGACTCTAAAATTGCGGGAATTGGAATATGTCCAGGCGGCAGAAGCCTTCGGAATTAGCCGCGCCAAAATAATCCTTCGGCATATTGTGCCGAACGTGATGCACATTGTATTAATCTCTTTCATTCTTCGGTTCAGCGGTCTGGTTCTTGCCGAAGCGCTGCTTAGCTACCTACAAATCGGCGTAGACCCAACGACCGGCAGTTGGGGGAATATGATTAACACAGCGCGCATGGAATTGGCAAGAGAACCGGTCGTCTGGTGGAATCTCGCAGCGGCATTCATATTTATGTTTGGTTTGGTATTACCGGCAAACCTGTTCGGAGATGCCGTTCGGGATGCGCTTGACCCGAGATTGCGCACGGAATAACCAAATTTTTGTAATTGTCCACAACATGTTGTCTTCCCCTTACTAATACTGGTTTAGGCTTGATGCTTCCGATTTGGTGAAAACTGGTAATTTTGATTCAATCAACTTAAGGAGAGAGCGGTTGCACTAC
>DTYX01000490.1 GCA_012961655.1 Candidatus Poribacteria bacterium | reverse complement strand
TTTTGCTCTTGGGTAGTTTTCTAAGTAAAGAAAAGTCGTATTAGTATGAAATAAATCTCTTTTTGAACCCCTCAGACATCACAAAAGAGAGTTCTTCCTTATCGTCTATCTGAACAATAATTCCTTCCACGCCATCTTTGGATTTAATCAACTGAAATCCTTTTTCAGCGCCTAAAACGAATACTGCTGTGGAAAGCGCATCTGCTTTCATAGCTGTTGGGGCTATGATAGTCACACTTGCGATGCCCGATACTGGGTGTCCTGTACGCGGATTGATGATATGACTATATCTCTTACCTTCATGAATAAAATATTTTTCATAATCTCCTGAGGTCGCAATCGCTTTCTCTTTAAGTTTTAGAAAACCAAGCAGATTATCTTTCTGACGGGGGTGCCGAATACCTATATGCCACGCCTCTTTATCCTTGGGATGTCCCATTGCATACATATTTCCGCTCAGATTGACCAATACATTCTCTACTTTAGACGCCCGCAGTTTCTCTATCGCCTGGTCAACCGCATAACCCTTGGCAATTCCGCCGAGGTCGAGCGCCATGCCATTCTTTAGCAGTTTAATCCGATTTCGCTCGGAATCGAGTTCAATTAGCTTATAATTAACTAAAGCGAGTTGCTGGTCGATTTCCTCCTGAGGCGGTATGCGTCCCTGTTTTCGGAAAAAGCCCCAACTGCGAACAAGTGGTGAAATAGTTATATCAAAGGCGCCATCGGAAATTTCTGAATAATAAATCGCTGATTTAACGACAAAAAAAGTTTGTGGACTAACACTAACCGGTTTTTTACCAGCCTGACGATTTATCTCTGAGATTTCACTATCCTGATTGTATGCGCTCATCAAACCGTTAACGGCGGTCATCGCATCGAATGCCGAGTCTATCGCTATATTTGCCGACTTAACATCTTGAGAATAGACGGTGATTTCAGCCCATGTCCCCATCATCTGGCGTGTCTGAACTATCTTTTGCTCCTCTTCCCCAATGATATCAGGATTTTCAAGCTGCACTTGAGCTAAACAGATCGAAGTGAGCGGAGCTAAAATTATAAATAATCTAATTGTAAACTTTAACATAATCTTAACAGCATTGCGGAAATTCACAAAGCAAAGGGGCGCCCTTTTAGACAAGAAAGCCCCAACACCTGAGGGCATTGGGGCAACCTGAATGAAGGTTACTCGACCTTCTTAAACATCCTTTGAGGAGATTTGCAGATTGGGCATCTCTCCGGCGCTGCGTTCTCAACAGTATTGCCACAAACCTGACAGACGTAATACACTACCTCTTCGTTATTGCCAAGATTTTCCAAGATAGTCTTATATAGACTTGCATGAATCTCTTCGACATTGTTAGCGTACTCAAAGCTCACTGAAGCCGTCTTATGGCCCTCTTCCTTTGCTTCCTCCAACATCTGTGGATACATTTTGGTAAACTCGAAAGTCTCTCCATCAATAGCCTCTTGGATGTTTTCCCGTGTGCTTTTTACGCCTTTCATCGCTCTAAGATGAGCATGCGCGTGTACCGTTTCGGCTTCCGCAGCCGCTCTGAATAGTCGCGCGGCTTGGGGATAACCCTCTTCATCCGCTTTCTTTGCAAAGGCGAGATATCGCCTATTTGCTTGTGATTCTCCGGCAAAAGCTTCTTTTAGGTTTTCTAATGTTTTTGACATCTCTTCCTGGGTTTCATAATCCGGACAAAGTTAAGATTTGAAACCAACATCTCCTTTCATTTTCTAATTTTGTACTGTACTACTCTCATGCAACTCTCTTTTCCTTAGCCTCCCTCTCGACACCGTATACGATAGTACCGAAGCAGGTTAATCCACATTTCAGACAGCGGCTTGCTTCTTCTCTTGCCTCCTCTTCGGAGATAGTCTGGTCTACTTCTACCATAGAGTCAATCCGCTCAGAAACCTCCAGTTCATGATGCCTAACTCGTTTGTGTGGTTCCGTTCGCTCAAGAATGTCAACAACATAAGGCATATCAAAGATTGTGCCTTCGATGAATCCACGCAATCTATTCGGCGGCGCGGTCACTTCCTGCCCGGTAACATAGAGATGAATTGCTCTGGCAGCCTGCCTTCCGCTGCCAATCGCTTCAACAGCCAATCCTGGACCTGTTAATGCGTCACCACCTACGAATATGTAGGGGATATTGGACTGACCAGTGTTTTCATCGCCATCTATCGTATTGTACCTTGTCAGTGCTACATCCTTGAAGCCCTCATCGGATTCGATGAAACTGAAGTCGGAATATTGGCCAATAGCGACAATCAGATTATCCAATGGAAGAATAGTTTCTGAACCTTCAATGGGAATGGGTCTACGCCTTCCGCTTTCATCCGGTTCGCCTAATTCCATCTTCAAATACTCCAGATGCGTGAGTTTTCCATTTTCGTCGCTTATCAATCTATTAGGCGACGCTAAGAACAGGAAGTTAATGCCCTCTGCCTCCGCGGCTTTAATCTCTTCATAATTTGCCGGCATCTCTAGCCTGGTTCGACGATAGATTATAGTTACCTCTTTGGCGCCGAGTCTTAACGCCGTTCTCGCAGAATCAATCGCAGTATTGCCGCCGCCGATAACACCTACTCTCTCTCCAACTGGATTGGGAAGCCCCAAACCTTGCCTACCTAGAAATTCAATACCACCGATGACGCCTTCGATAGTATCTTCGCCTTCAAGTCTCAGGGTGGTATTGTTCCATGCTCCTACACTAATAAATACTGCTTCATATCCATCGGCGATGAGAGATTCTAAATCGATATCTTTTCCAAATTCAACCTCTGTTTTAGCTTCGATACCGATGCCGAGGATGCCTTGAATTTCCCAGTCCAGAATCTTTTTGGGCAGTCTATATTCTGGAATGCCGTAGTAGAGCATACCACCCAGTTTCGGATTCTGTTCAAAGATGGTTACGCTATGCCCAAGACGTCTCAAGAAATACGCACACGAGAGACCGGCTGGACCGCCGCCAATAACAGCAATCTTATGCCCTGTATCCGGCGCCACTGTTACAGGAACATGGTGTCCAGTATTCATTTCATAGTCTGCCACAAAACGTTTGAGCTGATTGATGGCTAAAGGTTCATCCTTTATCGCCCGACGGCAGATATCTTCACAAGGCTGTGGACATACGCGTCCGCATGAAAGAATGAATGGATTCCGTTCTTTCAAGGTCTTAATGGCGTCTTCATATCTGCCATCTTTTATATATTCGATATATCTGGGAATATCTATTTGCGCTGGACATGCCTGTCTGCACGGCGCCAGACAATCTTCCTCTTGATTGAAACGCAATATCTTTGTTGATGAGGAGATTACAGAAATAATTCCTTTAGGACAAGCCTCTTCACAATTACCACATCCGCGGCATTTTTCCGGGTTGAAGAGAGGAAATCCTTCTTTGCCCATGGTAATGGCATCGAACGGACAACTCCTTACACAGGTGCCAAAACCGAGGCAACCTATCTCACAATCCTTTTCACCGTGAAAGAGTTGATAGGCGGCTCGACAATCCATAATACCTGTATATCGATATCTTTCCCTGGCACGCAATCCTCCATAACAAAAAGACTCGGCAAGAATAGGCTCTTTGACCCCAACAGCGAGGCCCATAACCGCCGCAACAGCTTCTGCAACCTCCTGACCCCCAGCAACACATATATCCGGCTCTGCGCGCCTTGACGCAATTGCGACCGCAGCAGCATCACAACCGGCAAATCCACACGCGCCGCAATTCGCTCCGGCTAATTCTTCCCGTACTTCCGAAATTTTTGGATCCTCCCACACGTAGAATACCTTTGACGCGACCGCTAAAAACACTCCGAAAATAATTCCCAATGCGCCCAGGAGTATGAGTGCGATAATCATTTTAATTTCTCCTTTCCTTTCCTGGCCCAGTAGATAAAACTAAGTAGGTCGAGATTCCGTATGAATCGCAATTCTAATCTAACAAAGTCAACCTAAGCGACCATACCAAAAAAGCTAAAGAATGCTAACGACATTAAACCGGCGGTTACTAAACCTATAGCTGTGCCGGACAATGCCTTCGGAATTCTCGATATCTCAAATCTCTCACGCAGTCCAGCGAATAGTATAAGAGCCAAACTATAACCGACAGCGGATGCAACCGCGAAGACTAACATCTGTGGGAAAGTGTGGCCCTCTCGAGCACAGATGATGGCAACGCCGAGAATAGCGCAATTGGTCGTAATCAAGGGCAGATAGATTCCCAACGCTTGGTAAAGGTCATGGCTGCTTTTCTTGATAAACATCTCGACAAATTGAACCAAAGCTGCAATGACAAGGATAAAAATAATTGTCTGCAGATAAACTAAATTGAGCGGTTCAAGAAAATACCTCTGTAGGGACCAGGTGATGATAGTTGCCAGCGTCATAACGAAGATGACCGCCATGCCCATCCCAATCGCAGTATCCATTTTTCTGGAAACACCAAGGAAGGGACAGTTGCCAAGATACTGCGCCAGTAGGATATTTTTCACAAAGATTGCTGAGATAATTAAGGCAAAATATTCCATGAATCTCTCCTGTCTTTTCTTACTACTATGAAGTCGTTGAACCTCTACCCAAAACATTCATTATACCCAACATGAGTCCCAGACACACAAATGCTCCAGGAGCTTCTACCATAAACTTGAAAGGCTCGTAAGAGGTCCCCATGACATGGAAACCGAAGATGGTTCCATTTCCAAGGAGTTCTCTTATAGCCCCTAAAAATCCAAGCGAGATGGTAAAGCCGAGGCCAATTCCAAACCCATCGGCAGCCGAGTCGAAAACGCTGTTTCTCTGCTTCGAGGCAAACGCTTCCGCCCTGCCCAATATTATACAATTGACGACGATAAGTGGAACGAATATTCCAAGCGCTGAGTAAAGCGGATAAAAATAGGCTTGCGCCAGCAATTCAACGACCACGACGAAGGTCGCGATGACAACGATATAACATGCGAGGCGGACTCTTGAAGGAATAACATTTTTAAGCATCGAGATTAGGACATTCGAGCTGACAAGGACAAACGTCGTGGCAATTCCCATCCCGATTCCGTTGTCAGCGGCTTTTGTCACAGCTAACGCTGGACAAAGCCCAAGAACTAACCTAAATGGAGGTATGTCTTTCCATAAACCTTTGGTAAATTCTTTAACAACACTCATACGCTTCTCCGTTTCTAATTCCAGAGTTTATTGCACACTTTGAATTGCGCTTAAAATATTGTCTTTTTGACTTCTGTACAATTCGATTCCGCGCCTGACGGCTTTGCAAGCGGCACGCGAGGATATCGTCGCGCCGGAGACGGCGTCAATAACGCCCCCATCCGCTTTAACGGCAATGTTTTCATCCAATGATAACCCTGGAAACTGTTTTCCAAAAGGTTCTTCTGCGACCCTTGAGCCCACCCCTGGCGTTTCCTTGGGGGCAGAGACGCCGATTCCTACAAGGGTTTCATTTTCAGGGTCGATTCCTACCATCACACTCACGGTACCGCCGAAACCTTCCGCTTGCGCTTCAAAAGCAATGGCTTTGAGCTTGCCATCCACTTTGCCAACAAAAAGATCTAACTTGCTACCGTCATCAATCAGCGCCTCAGTTCTATCAGAAATCGGGTCATTGGTAGAACCAACTATCTCTACTAAAACTTTTTTAACCGCAGGTCCCTGGACATACTTGAGTAATTGTTCTTTTCTCTGTTGGCTTGTCGAATCGCGAATGCCGGTCAGCAGTAAAGCTGAACCTGCGCATATTACAGTGAGAACAAGCACTGAAGATATCATATCTTTCATGAACTTACCTTTCCCATCACTCTCGGCCTAATTTTATCGAGTAGTGGATTTACCATATTCATTAATAAAATAGCAAACGCTACGCCATCGGGATATTTTCCATAGATTCGTATTATAACGGTCAATATCCCGCAGCCCACGCCAAATAGAACCATAGCCCAGTTATTCACTGGAGATGTTGTGCTATCGGTCGCGAGGAAAAATGCGCCTATCATAACGTTGCCCGTCAAAATGTGAAATACAGGACTGGCGTATTCCGTTTTATCGACCAACCAGTAGATGCCACTTGCCAAAAAGACTCCCGCGACAAATGCGATTGGGATTCTCCAGGGGATGTACCCTCGGACAATGGCAAATAACCCTCCTATGATAAGCCATAAAGTTGCTGCTGCTCCAATGCCACCGAGTTGCTTTCCAAGGAAAAGATCGATATAGCTGAACTTATTTAGAGCTTCAACTCCCGAAGTTTTCAGTGTGGTTAGAGGGTATGCGTCTCCCACCCAACTAAAATTAACCAACACGTCGTCAAAATTAAGATGCTCTGCCCATGAGATTCTGATAATTGCCCATCCTATCAGGACGGGATTGAAAGGATAACCCCCAAGACCGCCAAAGATCTGTTTACCGACTACAACTCCCACCATGCTGCCTACTATGACCAACCACCAGGGTGTCGTTGCCGGGAGTATCAAGGCGAGGAGTAGCCCCGATAATGCTGCGCTTCCGTCAGTCAAGGAAATCGGTCTTTTCATTATATATTGCATGGCAGCTTCGGCGACCATGGCGCTGACAATAGCGGCCGAAATCACCGCTACCGCGTGAATCATGTAATTGTAAACACCTAATATGACTGCTGGAATGAGCGCAGCCATTAAACCATAGGTTATTTTGGAAATCTTTTGTCCGCTATGCCAATGTGGCGGAGACGAAACAGTTAGAGTTAATTCATTCAATAGTTTCTTCTTCCTTTCTAATTGTCTCTTCTTCCTCTGCTTGTTGTAGTTCTGCTTCTTTAAGTCTTTCTTCTTCCTTTATAATCATATCTTTAGCAAATTGAATATATTGAAGTGTTGGCCGTCGGGCTGTGCAAACATAAGCACAGAGGCCACATTCGATACATGCATCAATTTCATATCTTCGAGTCTCTAAAAAGAGACCAAACTCTGAATATCTGCCCAGAAGATGAGGCTGGATATGCACAGGACATACTCGAACGCACTCTCCACAATTGACACAAGGATTATCGGTTACTTCGATGATTTCCGTCGCATCCTGTACGATGATTGCATCTGAATGTTCAGTAATCGGATAGTCCGAAGAAAAGTATGCTGTACCTCTCATCGGTCCGCCGATAATCAGCCGGTCTCTATCATCAATTGTAACTCCACAATGAGACAAAATATCCGATACCAGAGTTCCAAGGCGTACTTTAAGAACTCTAGGCGACGGAATACCTTTTCCAGCAACCGTCAATACCTTCTCGATTTGCGGCTTTCCATCACGCAATAGTCGCAACATAGCAATCAGCTTTTCCAGGCTTATTACCAAAACGCCGATGTCTTCTGGCGTACCTCCTTCTGGAACTTCCTTTCCTATTACTTTATGGACAAGCAGATGCGGATGTCCATTGGGATATACAGGTTTTAGAGTGGATACTGTT
Source organism: Candidatus Poribacteria bacterium (assembly GCA_012961655.1). Taxonomy (GTDB): domain Bacteria; phylum Poribacteria; class WGA-4E; order DTYX01; family DTYX01; genus DTYX01. Next base: position 686 of record DTYX01000490.1, on the reverse strand, counting down.
ACGCCGTCAGATGCTACTTCTCTAGCGAGTCCCTGCAAATGCTCCGGAGCGGCTAAAATAACCCTTGAAGCTCCAAAAACATGCTGGCAAGCTGCTAATCCTGCTTGAATATCGCTGGAGTTCTCCGTTAAAATCGGCTGACTAATTGCGACAATCGGTTCTGAATCAAAAGCATTAACAATCACAGTATCAATTTGCCCCTCTTCTGGCATTAAAAACCAATCGAATTCACTAAGTTTGTTTCTGAGTTCCTCGGGTGGTTTTGACAAATAGTCCTTATCTGGTATGATTGAGCTATCCCACTCATCATTACCCTGATTTTCAATTGCTACAGCGGTGAAAGATTCGCCTCTGGCGCCAAGAAGCGACGATAACTCTTTGACTTCACCGGTTACAGATGAGATAGCACCGCTGTTGTTAATATCAGATGCAAGTCTTTGCCCGGTCTTGACCTTATCGCCCTCCGCTACGGTTGCATTTAGTTCACCATTTGGATCTTTTAGAAGAATGACAACTCTAGTCGGTGTAAGAAATTCTTCAACGGGAATATCCATCTGGTTATATTCAAGCACAGGAGGTAAAAATTTGAAAATAGATCGTATGCGCATTTATCTCTCCTTAAAAAGTCAGCGGCTTTTTTATAATTTCTCATCTATTTATTATAACAGTATAACAAAACATCCTAA
>DTYX01000489.1 GCA_012961655.1 Candidatus Poribacteria bacterium | reverse complement strand
TATCACTCACCACTCACTTCATCAAAAATGGGAAATTACAAACCTACATATGAACGGTGAACCCCCACTTTTTGGAGTTTTCTCTCGAGGATTGTAGACTCAAAATTCTAATTTGACACTCTCCTTTCCTCGTCTTCGTCGAGATCTTCGACCCTCTTTCCTTCCTTTCCCTCCATTCGTTTTGAAACCAGTGTGGAAAGAGCAATCAACTGTTAGCGAAAGGAATCCCCTATCCTCTCGTAAACCGTCATTTCCATCATGCCGTTTATCACGGCGTTTAAATTACACCTAAGATGATACCGTAGATACAGTATTTATCCTCCTTCAATGGGTCTGTTTTGCCGAAATCTATAGCGCACTACACTGTAAAGCCCCGCTGTGCGGGGTTATTGTATATTGAAAGCATCCAGATTCTTATTAAGTCTGCGGTATCTATGTCTGGAGAATAGAGTGAAAATTCTAATCCTCATAATATTTTCAATCACGATAATTCTAGCGCCTTTATATGTATATGCGGAAGAGAAAGAGATTACCACTCTTACGGTAAGACGAAGCCGTTCCTTCACTTCGTTCGAGGACAGGCCGTTGCTTCTTGCGGAATTATATTCCAATATCCTTCAGAGAAACCAAAAGGATAAAGCATCTGAATCAGAGACGCGACCTTTTCTTGAGGTAGATTCTCACCGAAACTTATGGGATGAGCAAGGGCCGGAGGAAGAGGAAAAACCACAAGAGACTGAAAAGACTTCGTATCTCGCGCCGTACCTTTGGTCTTTACGGAATTGGCATAGAACAGCGCAGCTAAATTCGATAATGCCTTCGATATCCCAGCAACGCAAAGGGGAAGAGGAAAAAGGTATCGACTTGCCACTCGATTCCAATCTGCAGATTAATGGATATAAATCCATCCGGGTGGAATATAATCATACACATTACTTTGGCAGGTCGGACATCAACAGATTTTATGGGCTCGGCTACAGCGGAAGTCGCTATTCCAGCGGTTTGGATTTTGGCTTCTCAGATTATAGTTACAGCGGTGGATATGACAATTTTGGCAGTGGCTATGGAGGTTACAGCGGCTACGATAGTTTTGGCGGCTATGGCGGCGGCTACAGCAGCTTCGGCAGATATGGCATACCTCGCGCTAGCGGGTTGAACATAGAACAGGAATTGCAAGTCGGCTTGCACGGTCGAATCGGCAAACATACCAACGTATCCGTGGATTACAGCGATACAGGCAGCGATTACTACAGCGGCTTCGATAATAAACAGCAAAAGATTCGCGTGTGGTACGAAGGCGATGAGGAGGATATCATCAAACGAGTTGCCTTTGGCGATATCATGCTCAATTTGCCCAATACCCGCTTCCTCAGCGTTAACCGCAACCTGTTTGGACTTGAGATGGCGGCGGAAATAAAAGGCATCAATCTGACTGCATTTGGTTCGAGGAGCAAGGGCATTAAAGAGAAGAGACGGTTTCGCGGTGAATCGCGGCGCTCAGGATATGGGACCGGAAACCGAGTCGCTGATATCAACTATGTAAAAGAACGTTACTACGCTATCAATATGGGCGAAGATGGATTGCTCCACGAAGACTATCTGCCCATCAAAACCGGCAGTGAAGTCATCTACGTTGACGATGGCAACGGCAGCAATAATCAGAGTGGCTATAAAACGGCGCGGGGATATTTTAATCAACTGTTTCCCGGGCAGGACTACAACATGGATTATCAGAAAGGGCAAATCGAATTTCTCACCCAGATTTCGGCGCGTTATCAGATTGTCGTCGCCTACGAATATCTCGGCAGCGGCGGCGGCGTTGTCGGAAACCCTCAAGATATGTTCGTCGATGACAACGGCAACGGCATAATCGACGAAGAAAATGACCCTACTGAAGAATTGGGATATGTTGTCATCAAGGGAGCAAATGTCCGCGGCACAGAGATGAGGAATGTTTACACCTTGGGAAACCGTAACATTAGTCGTCAAGATTTTGAACTCTCAATTTGGCGGACGGGCGGCACAGATTCCTTTGAAATTTCCAAAGATAGACGCGTACCATATATTCAGATATTTGGCTTGGATAAAAATGGCGATGGCATAGTTGACCCCGAATACATCGACTTCGAGCGCGGTATATTAACTTTCCCAAGCCCACGTCCTTTCGTCATCGATGACCCAAGCAGCCCATATTATCCATACCGCGACCGGTTGAATAACGAACTTATTTACGCGGAGAATCCGCGCTACACCGACCAAATATACACGATTCAAGCGGATTATTCCTACCAGGAAGAGAGCAAAAATATCGGTCTGTTTGTCATTCCCGGCAGTGAGACGGTGCGCCTTAATGGACGTAAACTCCAACGAGATGTCGATTACCAGATTATTTACGAGGTCGGAAGTATCACGTTTTTTACACAGTTGAATGAGTTCGACGAGATAGAAGTTGAGTTCGAACGCACGCCATTTGGCGGTTCCTTACAGCAAACCGTCGCCGGATTATGGGCGGAATATTCATACAGGCCCAAAGCGAAGCCGATGAAAACAAAACCGACAAAGATAAAACCCGATACCAACGAAAATTTTGAAATCCTTGCCGGCGTCGCAGAATCTGTTCCGGGCGAAGTCATCACCGATGAAATCGCCACTGCGGAGGATGATGACAGCAGTATGAATAGATTGAGTGACCGGGGAAGACGTAGCCGCTTTGGCGATGGATATGGAGGGATGTCACGCGGTTTCGGCGGTAGCAGTTATGGTGGTTATGACAGCTATAGCAGCTACGGCGGCTATGGCGGGTACGACAGTTACGGAGGCTACGGCGGATATAGCAGCTATGGTGGGTATGGTGGATATGGCGGCTATTCAAGTTTTGGCTATAGAGGTTCCAGGCGCAGGCAATACAGCATTAGCAGTTCATATTTTAATCCGACATTCGTCAAAGGATTCAGTATCGCCGCCGGCTATATTTACAACACCGGCAGTAAGCCATCTTTGATTCCGGATGTCAACGAAGCGCCGGCTCGTCTACAAGCCTTCGATGTTAACACGAGTTTTGGACACGCGTTCAACCTGGCGCGGATATTCAATCCGTTGCCTTTGATTGAATCAGATCGAATCCCTCTCTCCGTCAATTTCTCCGGCGAAGCCGCTTATAGCTACAATAATCCCAACAGCGTCGGCCTTGCATCCATTGACAGCATGGAAGGCGCAAAGGATACTTCCAGTATTCCGACATTTAAATACAACTGGCAAATTAGCAGCCGACCTCTTGTCACTTCAGGTGATATCACCCTCGAAAACAGGGCTATTTTTCAAATTATCCCCAAAGATGAAACCAAAGCCAGCGGCAACTACATGAAAAACAGAGAAGTACCCGCATCGACTATCAATCCTCTCGCCCGCCCAACAGAAGAGCAGTTGGTGATGGAGATAGGCTACGACTTAACCGATATCGTCGCAACCTGGGGAGGTTTATCGCACGCGGTAGCTTCAGCCTCGGGAGCTGATTATAGCGAAAAAGAATTCCTTCAGATGTGGCTGAGGGTGAAGGGCAACAAGAACCTTAAACTCCATATTGATATCGGCATAATCAGCGAAGATACGGATGAAGATGCTGTGCTTGATAGTGAGGATTTGCCGCCCAATCTGAGTGATGTAAATGGGGACGGAAAAATAGACATCTTAGATATCTCAGTGGACGAACTTCCCGAAGAAGATAAGTACAAAGCCAATGGTTCCCTGGATTCGGGAGAAGATAACGGTTGGCTTTATACCCCACCCGGAAGTCAAATCGAGATTGGTAAAGATAATACTGTGCTGGATACTGAAGACCTAAACGGCGATATTGTGTTAGATACTCTAAACTCCTATCTGGAATTGACGATACCGTTGAATGACATCCCCGAAAGCTGGATAAAGAGACAGACAAAAAATGACTGGTTCTTTTTAAGTATTCCTTTAGAATCCGCCACTCCTCATGGACGCATCCCGAACCTGGAATTCGTCAAGCATATCCGCATCTGGCTGGAAAAAAGCGCGCCGGGGTCTGTGACGGGTACGTTGGAGTGGGCTTCGATGGAACTCGTCGGCAATCAGTGGGAACGCGGTGTTATCATAGATGAAGGTGGAACTGTCATCAGCAATACAGGGGAAAAATTTCTGGTCGGGACGAAAGATAATTATGACTTTGAGGACTATCTAAAAGCACACGAAGAGATTAAAGATAATCAGTATTTTAAAAAGCTGCACCCTTATGTTGAAACCGGCTTCGGTTTCGGTGAGCAACGACAGCGTGAGCGTTCATTGACTTTAAACTACACCTTAGAACCTGGTTCAATGGGCTTCACTTCCCGTCAATTAAAAGGCGCTCGCTACGGAGATGGACAGGATTTTTCCAAACACAATATCTTGCGCTTCTGGCTGTATGGCGACAAAAGCGGCGCCACTTTCGTCATGCGCTTAGGTAGTAGTATGCGGACGGGATACAGGTCATACTATTCCTACAGTCGTTACGACCCGTTTGAACCCCAAAAACCGAAGGAAGAACCTAACATCTTCGAGAATATCAAGGATTACTATGAATATACAACTGTCATCGATTTTGATGGTTGGAAGTTTATCGAAATTTCACTTGCCGATGATAACAATGACGGTCACCCCGATGGATTTACAGTTGTAGGCGAGGGGAAAAATTTGTCGATTACCAATATCGGCGGCGTACTGCTCGGTTTGAAAAATGAGGCAAATCGAGAATTGAGCGGAGAAGTATGGGTAAACGAAATTCACTTAGCCGACCCACTCATCCGAACTGGTTGGGCAAGACGGGGCGATTTCTCCATCGGCTTAGCGAACTTCCTGAACATACGCGGTGGATATGCCAATCAGGACAAAGAATTTGAGAATTCCGCCGGACAAACAGGACGCACAAGCATGATGTCACGCGGCTATAGCACCAGCACCTATGACGCCAACATAAACGCCGAGATGAGAATCTTTCAATGGTTGCCTATTACTTACAGCATCCGCTCACAAGAATCAGAAAGCGAAAACCGACGTGGAACTATCAGCACCTATCAAAGCGGCAAAAGTAAAACCCATAACCGCAGCTTAGGGGTGCGATTTAATCTCAAACGCTTTCCTCAAATATCCTTCGATTATGACAAACAAAATTTCTGGAACGAACGACGCGGCACCGAACTCAGCGACCTATATAGCGCCTCTTTTGGGTATGCCATCGGAAACAAGTTTACCATAGATACCGATTATCAGCATGAGTATGTCACCTCCGACCCCAGCACCGCAGACCCAAATGCCAGGACGACAAGCGGAGGTAGTTACTATTCCTCTTATTACTCTCGTAGTGGAGATGAGATAATCGACAGCGGTTCGATTTCCCTACGCATTAACCCCGTCGCTACATTTAGTTTAAATCCCATCTATGATGTGCGCAGAGAACTTCAAAGACGCCAAACCACCTCAAGTTCTGCATATTCCACTAACATCTTCGGAGGGCAATCTCAAACTAGCCAAATTGAAGAGACGCCGGAAAAACCTCCATTCACCCTTGCTGGCAGAGAACATCGTCTGTCTCTAACTCCCAGCCTCAATCGCGATTTCTTCGGCATTCGACCATCCATCAGCAACCGAGTCAGTTTTCGAGAAAACTGGTGGAGCGGACAGAAGGACGCTTCGCTGAATGCAAATATCAGGCTGAGTTTGAGTATACGACCCAAGGTATGGTTTGGATATGACAAAAAAAGAGACACAGGCTTTGCATCTATGCCCACTGAAAATCCGCAGCAACATGAGGGAAAGGAAGAACTGAGGGAAGGGAAGGGAGGAATGGAAAAAGCGGGTCAGGAGGCGGCTCCCACCGTCGCTGAAGCTGAACAGGCATCCCATGTTGGTGAAAAACAGCGGCAAAAGGGAGAAGGATGGAAGGATGGAAGGATGGAAGGGAAAAAAGAATCCGAGAATGAAAGTGCTGTGCCTTTAAAGAGCGAAAGCGCTAACTCTCTTCCATTATCTCAAACAGAGGAGCGGAAATCGCAAGTTGAGCCCCAAGCTAATCGAGATGAACTTCCCAAAATCGAAGACAACGAAGATGGATTGCCGGCTACGGGCGCCGTGGCGCAAAACCAACCCCAAATAAAACAGTCGATAGAAACATCAACGACTACTGAGCAAACTTCATCAAGTAGGACATCTGAAATCCTCGACTTCAGTGACATAGCGCAACGCAACCTGGAACTCCGCGAGAGTGAAATCGAGAGACTGAAACGGTATGGAATCGACGAAGAAGATATTGCCAATCTAGAGGATAATAAAGGTGATTGGATTAGTCGTGACAAAGCAGAGTTAGAAAGCAAAATCCGTGAACGCGAACAGAAAGGCGCTAAAACTCAAAAATTGGGGTTATGGCGCAGGAGCATAGAAAGCTTTTCGATAAATCTTGATGTCAGTTTCGACGCTCGAGATTACTTGAGGAAACTCGACCATGGCGAAAACTTCTTTGACATCCTCAAATTGCCCGATGATTCCGATAAACGCTCTAGGTCCACTATAGGCAATCGCTACGGCTTCCGCAGCGATATAGACCCATTTAGCTGGTCATCCTTTGGCGTCAGCTACAGGCGAAGCAATGATTTTACCAAATCAGCGGGCACATCATCCAGATATAAATCGGAAACTTATGAAGGCAATGTCAAACTATTTAGTTCAAGCAACGATTCCAGCCTCCAAATGCGATACAGCTTTAGCGACCGCAGCCGTACCAGCATCAGCGGCACATCTATCTCCAAAAGCATATCCCATGAGCCATCTCTGATGTGGCGGCAAAACTGGGGAGAGACGAAGACGTCAACGGGTGTGAGATTTACCCTCCGAAATCAGACGCGCAGCGGTGTAAAAAGCAAATCCATGATTATTACGCCCAATTTCAGCATCGACTACAAATTACTCGTCAAGGGCGAATGGCGACTGCCAGTTCTGAATAAAGTAATCAATCTCGACCATAATTTCGACCTCACCAACACATTCTCAACCGTCATCCGCCGCGAACAGTACGGCGTCAACCGCGATGAAAAATCCGAGCGATTCGAAACATCCCTCAGATTAAACTACAACCTCAGCACCCGACTTCGCATGAACGCGAATTTGGGTATCAGCTACAACAAAGACCACGTCGAAGAGGGACGCGACTACTTCTCCGTCGCCAGTTCCATTATGGTGAGGGGAGAGTTTAGGTAATCTTTCCCTTATGCCCTATACCTTCATGCTCGAAAGGAGAGATTAAAATGGCTAAGATGGAAGATTTTCCACCAAGTATCCAGGAATTATTGAGGAAAAGAGGGTGGACATGGCCGCCAGATGAGGAGTTACAGAAGAAGATGGATGAAGCATTTGAACGACTTGCTGGAAGCGTCCATGCTGACCCAAAGATTGTACGTAAGATTCTATGGGAAATGCGAGGTATTAAGTACGATGAGCGCAGTTAGATGAAACTTTGCGGATTCATTGGAATCAATTATCTACTGGGATGCTTCATATACGATTTCTTACATCATCGATACGGAGTTATACCACGACGAATGTCTATCATTCCGAAACCGACTCAAATCGGATGAGAGAAAAAAGGGGGGAGAAAAAACAAAGAAAAGAAGAAAACCACTAAGGCACTAAGACACAAAGAAAAGATACTTGTGTTCTTTGTGGTAAAGGAAGCAAGATACAAAGAAAAAAAGAAGAAGAGGGGAAAGATGTGAATCATGCCTGAGTTAAATTTTGAGAACTATTGAAAAGTGGTAGTCACCATTTATCACCTTGGTGTTGCAAAGAAGGCAACGGGCGAAAGGGCAAGAGAGCAAGGGGTTAAAAGGCTAAATCGGCGCGATTAGTGCTCGGAGGATTTTGTATGCGTTTTATTATTCTTAAAGCTATCAGTATTTCAGGACTTATCTTTTTTGGGGGATGTATGGCAAGAATTCCTCCCAAGGTGGATTTAAAACCGTATAACCAGATTGGGGTTATCTCCTTCAATCTCGAAAACGCCAGAGGCAACATTGGTCATCTAGTTACATCTAAGTTTATTATGGCAATTAATAAATCTCAGCGCAAAGCTAATCTTATCAAAATCGGCAGTTTTAAGCAGGTGAGGAAGAGGATTGGTAAGTCTGAGCTAGATGTCAAAGCTGTTGGCGACAGATATGAAGTAGACGCCGTATTTACCGGAACGCTCAGTCTTTCTGATGTGGAAGCGCATATTGAAGAGAGCGGATTATTCAGAAATCTAAAAGTGCTTGCAAATGCTAATTTGACTATCGCAGCCCAACTCATTTCTACTGCAACGGGCGAAGTTCTTTGGACGAATTCCATTACTGAGAAAAGAAAACTGTCCCAAATCCGTATGCGTGGCGGAATACCTGAATTCGCGGCAAATGACCCCAATCGTGTCTATGGTTTAATAATAGAAGATCTTCTTGACAAATTAACAGCGGATTTTCGCTCAAGGTAGGATGGGTGAACGGAATTCGGAATTATTTTGATTGTCGATTGTTGGTTTCGAAAGGCTCAACCCAGCGTCCGGCAGAAAGCGGGAGCTTTCTTGCCTGTTTTCTGTGATTATAAAACTTTCAAAATGCCGAATGGAAGGAAAGAGTAAAGGTGGTCATCATCAAAATCATAAGCCTCTGGTCTGCTTTTGCAGCAAGGCAACACCCCAAGAGTGTAGATGGAACATAGCTTCAAAGCCCATTTTGTAATCGTCTACCTAGGGAAATGTCAGATTTTTAGCGTTCTAACAGATTACATACAACACCGGTTGTTGCTCGCGGATTCAGCTCTTGCAGTATTTCTAACCCGTATTTGATGTCGCATTTCCGAGTATGTACTACATCGAGCACATAAACAATGTAATCCACCATGGAAGCTAAGATTATTGGATCAGATATTGCTCTGACGGGAGGGGAATCGATGAAAACATAGTCGTATTCCTCCTTCAACAACGAAATGAGTTTCCGCATGTTCTCAGAACTCAAAAGTTCCGATGGATTCGGGGGGATTGTTCCACTGGGAATGAAGGATAATTTTTCTATCCCCGTTTCTCTGACAATTTTACCGAGGGCTTCCTTTGGGGGTTTTTCATTCATCATAATGAGCAGTTCAGATAGTCCAGGTTTTCGGCGGTCGTCAATAATCTTTCGTGAGCCGTCACCTTCGGTATCCACGTTTTCCGCAGGAAAGATTTTGTGTAAGGAGGGTCGGCGCATGTCCGCATCTAAGATTAAAACTCTTTTATCCATCTGAGCAAAAGAGATGGCTAAATTTGAGGTGATTGTCGTCCTGCCTTCGGATTGTGTGGAACTGGCAACCAACATTATCCTGGGTTCATCGTTATCTGTGAATAGAAGTTTTGTACGGATAATCCTAAATACTTCAGATGGTCCACACTTTGGCGCATCATGAGTTACAAAAGATACTCTTACACTCTCTGTCCGCTCAATCTTGGGAATCGCACCGAGAAAGGCTACAGGCATTGGCAGAGAGTTAAGGTTTTTTCTCAAATCCTCGATGCTAGGATAGGTTTTATTGAAAAGGGCTCCCAGAAACGCAATTATTAAACCAAGAGCTAAACCAATTGCAAGACCCCAAATGATGTTCCATCGCTTCAAAGTTTCATAAACATGCTTTGAAGTTTCATAAACAGTGGGAGGAACCACACTTATTATTACTGCTATAATTAAGCATACAAGTAAAATCTTGAGAATGGTCCATTTGTAGGACACAATTATCCAAAAAATATTCTCTAATTTGTTGGCCAATTCAATTACCTCCATCTCGAAACTTATTATAATATTATAACATAATCGAGAACGGTGTTTTCAATGAAAACCTTACAGAATTTTCAGAGATTCTCAAAGGTGAT
>DTYX01000488.1 GCA_012961655.1 Candidatus Poribacteria bacterium | reverse complement strand
TAAGGCGTCATGCATAAGACCTGTCTGCGTGCATCGCACAGGCAGGTGTAATTTTTTCTTTTTACGGTTCACGAAAGTTTACGCATTACGTATTACGTATCTGTTTCATTTGTTGGAGGTATATCTATGAAAGGCGTTGTCTTCTTAGGTGACCGAGAATGTTGTGTAAAGGATTTTCCTGAGCCTACTCCGGGGCTTGGTGAAGTGTTGGTTCGGATGAAAGCTACCGGCATCTGCGGCAGTGATTTGCATGTCTATCGCAACGACAAGGAAGCGATAAAGCGCCGCGGTGACAGAATTCCTGGTCATGAGCCGAGTGGTGTCGTGGAACAAGTTGGCGAAGGCGTAAATAGTGTCAAAGCGGGGGATAGAGTCAGCGTATACCACTATCGCGGCTGTGGGCATTGCAAATACTGCGCTTCGGGCAATATGATGTGGTGTGTACAGGCGCGCGGATATGGCGGCCCCATAGACGGCTCGCATGCCGATTTCGTCATTGCGGATGAGCGCAATTGTGTATTGTTGCCCGATGAAGTCAGCTTTATCGACGGCGCGTTTATCGCTTGCCCAGGCGGCACAGCGTATTCAGCTATGAGCAAACTGGGTGTTTCCAGTCACGACACAGTGGCGATTTTTGGTCTGGGTCCGGTGGGATTGAGCGGAGTGATAGTCGCCAAGGCAATGGGCGGAAAGGTAATAGGCGTTGATATCGTCGATGAACGGGTAAATTTAGCGCAAAAGCTCGGCGCAGATGCTGCCGTGAACGCTCAGAAAGAGGATGCGATAGCAGCCATCCGCAGAATGTCCGACGGCGAAGGGGCTGATTTGGCGTTCGAAGCATCTGGCAGTTCCGAAGGAAGAGCTAACGCGGTCGCGTGTCTCAAGCGCGGAGGCAAAGTTGTATTCTGCGGCGCTGGCAGCAATGAAAAAGTTATCAACCCCGGCGAACTCATCGGCAAACAGTTGACTTTGATGGGTTCATTCGTTCTTTCACTTGGTCTCGCCTGGGATTTAGTGAATTTCACTGCACAGCACAATCTCCCATTCGAGGATGCTGTGACTCATCGATTTGCCATCGAAGATGCGCCAGAAGCGTACAGACTCGCTGACGAAGGGCGAACGGGGAAGGTTGTATTTGTATGGGATTAGGAGAGGAATTATGACTAAACTTAAACGCAATCGAGGTAATATACCTGTAATATTTGTCTCCGGCGAAAACTTGCCAGAGGCATGGGAAAAAGCGATGCTCGCTGTTTGGAACCATGGTGTGGATATACTTACAGAATACGAATATCTCGATAGTCCGCCGATGAGCAAAGACGCTACGGTGATGGTCGAAGTGAGCAATCCCTTCAACGAACCGCGCATACATAAAAATTTTCCAGGCGGTCCTGAGGATTTGGAAAGATACCGTCAAGAGGTGGTCAACGGCATTCATGACCACTGGATTGCTCCTGAAGAAGGCAAGTGGGAATACACCTATCATGACCGGTTGTGCAATTATGAAGGCATCGACCAAATCGAATATATCATCAATAAACTGATAGACGCTTATTACAGTCGGCGCGCTCAAGCTATCACCTGGATGCCCTCTGTTGATACACAGGCTTATGATAGTCCATGCTGGCAACGACTTTGGTGCCGACTCCTACCCGATGAGGACGGCGCGTTGGTGTTGAATATGAACACACATTGGCGCTCGCGCGACCTGTACGGCGCATGGTTTATGAACGCTTACGCCATAACTGACCTACAGCGAGTGATAGGCGAACGGATAAGCGATGGATTGAAAAAAGAGATTAAAATTGGGCGTTACATGGATGTCAGCGATTCGCTGCACATCTACGGCAAAGATTTTGAAAGGGTTCTGCCAGAGATTGAAAAGATGCAGAACAGTTCTTATCGAGAACGCGCTTGGGAAAGCACTCATCCAGCCTTTGCCGCAATCATAGAGGAAACGCGGGAAAAATTACGCAGGGACCCGGATTTTATGCTTGCAAACCATTAACTTGAGAATTCAACAAAGTCGGGTTATTTTGACGAAACGGAAAGTCTCATTGAAGGCTTTCAAGTGGGAGGCGTCGATTATATCACCAAACCGTTTCAAGACGAAGAGGCGCCGGTTCGCGTCCAGACTCACTTAAAGAACCATCTGCTCACACAGAAAAACAGGGAATTAGAACAGGAAATCGCTATGCGGAAGATGCTCGGCAAGCGGCTGATGAAAAATTTTCCTTTATCTCCCAACGCGAGACAGAACGCTGGGGCATTGAGGGATTTGTCGGACGTGGCGGGACTGAGCCACGCCGCTACGATGAGATAACACAGGTAGTAAGTTTTAGAGTAACTTCTTTGAAGTTTCTGTAGGATTTACTGTTCGGACCCTTCTTTCCCGTCAACTGTTCGGCCATCCCAGAAGACTTAGCCGAATCCTCCTTCTTCGGACACGTCCGCGGCGCATTTACTGGCGCAACAACTGATAGGAAAGGTTACTTTGAACTCGCCGATGGGCGGAACTGCTGAGAAGCGCGTCGATGTCCGCATCCTCGCGGCAACGAACGCTGACCTTCAGACAAAAATTTCGGAGGGTGGATTTCGGGAAGACCTCTACTTTCGTCTCGCCGCTTTCACAGTCTCTGTACCGCCGCTGAGAGAGCGTCCGGCGGATATTCCACTGCTCGTCAATCACTTCCTCAAGATGTTCGCCACTGAGATGGCTATCGAAACGCCCGTTTTGACCGATGAAGCGATTTCAGCTTTGATAGACTATACTTTTCCCGGTAACATCCGAGAACTCAAGAACATCATTGAGCGGGCGCTGATTGAGAGCGGAGGCTCGGAGATTCAATCGAAACACCTGCATTTTCTCACTGCCCGAATTCTGGCAAATTCGGCTACTGTCGAAGACAAATCATCGCTTGAGATTCCCCTAAACTTACAACAAGCCGAAGTTTTCCTGATTAAGCGTGTGCTCATGCAAGTTAATGGAAACATCTCCGAAACCGCCCGTTTGCTCGGTATTATAAAACCCTCTACCGAAAGCTCGCACAAGCGGGAGTGGAGCCTTAACCGGTGGCGCAAGACGGCCTCTCCTGCACGACGGGAATACAGTAACTCACAATCGTCTTCCCAGCGATAATTTCCTCCTCAGCCCGTGCTTCCGGC
>DTYX01000487.1 GCA_012961655.1 Candidatus Poribacteria bacterium | reverse complement strand
TAATCCTGCTCCTGTTTTATCTCTTTGAGTATCTGGTCGGTCTCTTTAAGCAAAGTATCCGCTTTTTTCGCTTCAAAGGAATCAGGAAATTTCTCAATTACCTTTAAATAAGCTCCCCAACCGGTCGTATAGTCATAAAGTTTATAAAAGTAGATGTTGCCGATAGTAAATTGCGCCTGTGGAGCTAAATTGTATTCAGGAAAATTATCGACCAACTCGGTATAATTCTTGATGGCTTCTTCGTAACTGCCCAGGTTGGCATACGCGTCAGCTACCGCTTGAAGAGCCCTGGCGGCTTTATAGTATCCCTCTGATTTCGGTTCTTTTTTTTGATCTACCGGGACATTAAGGTAGATGGTTCTGTTCTCATCTATGAGTTTTCGATTTTTCCTGATGTTTGCAATTGCGCTTCGAGATTTACCCGCCAGATAACCGGCTGCTTGAGCATCTACAATAGTTTGATAATGCTGATTAGCACTATCCCAATCAAATCGGCTCATGTATATTCCAGCGATTTGATAATGCGCTTTACTGAAATATTTGCTGCCTGGCTCTTCCTTTTCCGCAATCTGAAGGAAGAGTTCCAATGCCTTCTCCGTTAAATTTTTAGCTTCCTCTTTTTGCCCCTCTATTTTTTTCATCTGAGCATCTTCTAATTTCATCTCCGCATTTTGATAAAGATATCCTGTACCGAGCACTTTTCCCATTTTAGCCGCGCATCCAAACAGGATGAGAATCACTAGAAGAAGCAACGGAATGATGAAAAATTTCGATCTCATGGTATATTCCTCCTATCATATAATACTATTTAGATGTTAATCTAGCGAAATTTCTTCGGAAGATTTATCACTCTTTAACCTTTTTCTGAATAAAATCAATAGTAATTTCTCCCCATTGATTTTGTTGCTTCGCTCGTTTGGGCAACGGAGCGAATTTTATCTCTTCGACGAATCTTTTAGCAAGCTTTTCCAGAAATGGGTTGCCTGCTTTCAGTTTCGTCTGAATGTTGAATACATCCCCTTGCGGGGTGACCCAAAATTTCAACACGACTTTCCCAACGTCTTTGCCAGAGTATTCAGGGATTTCTGGCCAAAATTCGACAATTCGGCCTTGAACCTCTCCGGCAGTGATATTGACACCACCAGGACCAAGTCCCGGTTTTCTGGACGCGCCTAGTGATGGTGCGTTAGCTACATATCTAGAGGTTGAAGTTCCAGGGCGACCAGCGGATACGCGCTTATCGCCTTTTTCAGGAATTGTATCTAAAACACCTGTTCCGCCATAAAAACCGTTACGATGCGGCGCGGTTTTTAGAGGCAAGGTTGTATCTGCATCTGTCCTTTCTCCACGTTTCGCGTCACGCGTTTTGGGCGAGCTAAATATCCTATCTGGGTTAATGTCAGCTCCAGCCGTTCGAGGTAGATTTGGCAGATTAATATCAAAATCGGGTGTGCCGAGATTTCTACTGCCGAATCGACTAAACTGAAACGCTGGAAGTTCATCTGAAGTATTTATCTTCTCCTCCACTTTTGGAATAGCAATATAAACTTGCTCTTCTTCTGGTGTTTTTTCCCTCTTCGGTGGCAATTCTATCAATTCTACTTCAAAAGTATCCCTTCGCGTTTTTTCTGCTGGTCTCGTATAGATGGCAGCAGCCAAGGCTATGACTATAACGATATGTTCGATTAATGCAATTATAAGAAATGTGCCAAGTCCTTTTCTTCGCATTATAATCACCTTCTACACTTTCGCAAATCTTCCACACTGACAAGTTGGGGATTCTATCGGCAACTACGCGCCTATTCGCTCACTCACCCAATCCCCGCTCGCGTAGCAGTGCGTTTGCCCACTGCGCGTCTTTGTCCACAAAGGGCGTCGGCGGCTCGCTACGATAGTTCAGTCGGCGGGCATAGGCGCCCTCGTCGTAGCAGCGGTTAAACACCGCTTGCAAATCCAAGACAGCGTCGGGGTCAACATCTTGAAGCGGGACGCGAATGCGTGGCAACCGCTGCCGCAAAGTAATTGCCCAAACCTCATAACGCCCTCTCTGTCCGCCACGATGCAAGCAGACGAGATAATCCCACTTGCCCTTTCTCAGCAGCATTTCCCTCGGCGGAGCGACAGTATGCTCGCCTTGCTGCAGTAGGTCTATCTCAATCAAGTGCGTTTGGCTCGAAAGAATTTCTCGCTGTTTAGTCAAGTAAAGCTGTCGTCCTTCGCTCCCTGTCATTTTATTGCTGGGGCTGAGGACTTCAATAACTGTCACCACGCGGCTTTGGTCGGCTACCGACAAGATTTCAATATATACTTCCCGTATCTCTTCAGGTTCACGAAGAGCAGACGGCGTCTGAGTGGGCGACTGCTTCAACACCACCGCGTCCGGATAAATGTCGCGCTCCGCTTGAACGACATAGAGCCGTTCACCGATGTCCGCCATGTAACGCGGTGGCAGGACAGCGTTTAGCGTGTCCGCAATGTAGGTAATCAATCGTTGATGTACACCCGGCCACAACGCCGGATGTTCAAGATACGGGTCCATCCCTGGAAACGGGCTGGGCATTGCTTCAACCTCCTGTTCGCCGGGCAGTCCTGACACCGATATAATCACTTTTTTCCTTTGCTTATCGCTTCCAAATCACTGTAATCAAAAGTGCCCTCTTCTTGGAAGAGTTTATATTCGCCGGTTGCTAAGAATCTGACCAAAGAGATGGAATGTCTTTCTATCTCTATTAGAATACTGCTTACTCGATTGGAGAAGTAATTATGAGCGATATACGTCGGCAATGCCACTGTCAGTCCCGCAACGGTTGTAATTAACGCTTCGGAAATTCCCTCCGCGACGACCGTAGGGGAAACATATAACGAACCGAAAGATTTTATCATTCCCACAACTGTGCCGAGAAGACCGGTGGACATCGCTACTGATGGTAACATGCCGAGGATATGTAAATACCTTGTTATATTAGGTTTCTCATCCTCAAGAGCGAATTTAACGACTAATTTCAGCCGTTCTTCATCATAATGTCGATGAATGATACCTGCTTTCATAACATTAGTCAATACCCCTGGCCATTGATTACAGAGATTTATGGCAGTTTCCGGACCGCCGCGTGTCAAAGCCCTATAAATCTCGCTTATAACAGTAGTGGGAATCAACTTTTTTTTACGTAAGGCTACAGCCCGGTTTAAAATAATCGCATGAGCAAATAGTGAATAGATGACCAGAGGGATTAAGAGCCAACCACCGCCTAAAAGTCGTTCAAAACCGCCTGTTATAATGGTAATGATTTCTAACATAATTCCTTGGGTTAGAATTTTAGCGATATCCCTAAATCAACTGCCTGCTGGGGTAACTCATAGCCTTTCAAAAGTTCATAACGTCCAGAGCTAAATTGTCCACCGATAAAAGCTGTAATGTGCTGACTAAAGGTTTGGTTGATTCTCATCCTCCAGAGGAAATAAGGAGGCAAAGTATCATCGGAATCTAAATCGTAAAATCTTGAACCATTAGCTTCGCCTGTCAAGTTAAAACCGAATCCACTTGGTGAGGAGTAGGATAAGTTCAACGACATGATGTCTTGAGGCCGATAAGGAATACGTTCTACCTCACCCTGTGGCTGTTGGAATTCATGGGTAAATTGTATTGACGCGTTCATTCCCTGAGCTAAGAAAAGGTCGATTTTGACTTGTCCACCGAATATATGCGCATCTAAGTTATCTGGTGTCCATGATAACTCGCCTAATAAACCTGCTGAAATATCTTTTACGTATTCAGTCCGATTAAGAAAGACAAGGTCATCGACTATCTGTGCAAAACCAGTGGCTTCGATATTTACATCCTTAGAATGCAGTTTCAGAGTGGTATTGGCGCTCCAGGTTTTAGAATGTTTCAAAAAAGGATTGAGAGCTATGTAATCATCATAGAGATATAACTCAGCGTAACTTTTGCGATTTATTGTCCTATTCCCGCCGAGTTGAAAAATTAGGTTATCGCTTAGCTTTGTCGTTATGTTTACGCCGGGGCAAAATTTCACGTAGGTGCGATTTCCAACATCTGTTTTCGACTCACGAAAACCTACTGCTTCAGCATCAGCGCGGAAATTAAAGCCGCCTAAATTGATAAATTTTTCCCTGAAGTATAATCGAAAAATTGGCGTCCAAAATTGCTCTTCTTTCGAAGTATCGGGATATTTATCAGTGGCTATGGAATACTCAACACCCGCTCCGAAATCTATAGGATTTGTAAAAGGCCAATACGTCGTTATTCCCCAGTTCAGAGCAACATCCATACCACGGTCAACGTCATCACCATCTTGGCTGTCCATCCGAAATGTGGTAAAATCAAAGCTAATTGCGGATTGCGAATCAGGATAAAAGCGCTGGCGCCAATCAAAATTGGCGTTAAAAAGAGCGACGTCTTTTCTGAGGATACCATCCTCTTTGGGAAACCTCAGCCAGCCCAAATTTTTGGCATCATAGCGAACATCTAACCTAAAGTCGGTTAAAGCGCCATGGTGGTAATTCCAAACGCCGCGAAAGTTATCGACATTGTATCTTCCCCTGTTTTTCGTGCGGTTGTCAGAGAGATTATGGCGATTGAAGTAAAGTAACCCGTCCATATCCTCAAAGCGCCCCGCCAAAGAACCTTGATAAAACAAAGCATTTGGCAAGCTGGGATAGACCGTTAAAATCGCTGCGGAATCTTTCAGCAGCTTAGGGTTCGGGGATACGATAAATTTTGTCGGGGTCAAAATATCGGGAAGATTCCACGGACGTTCCTTCGCATAAACTCCCAAATATTCGTCCATCTCCGGTCGAACTGCATCAGTAAAGCGCTCACGTTGAACGAGCTGAATCATAGTGGTATCGATAATCGTAACCAAAACTCGTTCAGGCAATTCGGATTTGAGTTTATCTTCAGTTGAATCCGGCGCTTGCGCGGCAACTTGTGGGTTTGATATTATACCGGATAAGATAAGAACTGTCAAGCATAAGCAAAAACGTAGCATTATATATTCCTTGATTGTCGCCTCGCCTAACTTTCGCCGATAAGACAACCGCACCTTTCAGATATATCTTCCGTTGTGCGCCAACTCATTTATCACATATTATTATATCAAAACAAGGTGCGAATGTCAAATTTAAAATAGTCCTGGCAGAAATTCCCCATGAAATAATTTGGGTTGGTAAAGGACGGCTCTACGGAAAAAACGTCGTAGCGGTGTGATGCCATTGTCTG
>DTYX01000486.1 GCA_012961655.1 Candidatus Poribacteria bacterium | reverse complement strand
CTTTTGAATATATAAAAAAAGTTATCGAATTAGCTTTAGCGAAAGAAATTGATGCAACGGTCACAGGCCCCATTCACAAAGAAGCTATTAATTTAGCGGGATATCATTACGCGGGGCATACTGAGATATACGCTGATTTCACCGAAACAAAGGATTATGCGATGATGCTGGCTGACGGGGATTACCGCATCGTCCATGTATCGACGCATGTGTCCCTGCGAAAAGCTTGTGATTTGGCAAAAAGAGAGCGAATTTTAAAAGTGATAGACCTGGGCTGTGAGACACTGCTGCGGCTAGGTGTTGAGAACCCTCGCATCGCGGTAGCTGGGCTGAACCCACACGCAGGAGAAGAGGGACTATTTGGAGACGAGGAAATTACAGAAATTATCCCTGCCATCGAAATTGCCAGAGAAGAAGGGATAAATATAGACGGCCCAATACCGCCGGACACGGTTTTTGCCAAAGCAAGGGGCGGACAATATGACCTTGTAGTGGCGATGTACCATGACCAGGGGCATATAGCGATGAAAGTAGCAGGGTTCAATTATGATAAAAAGACTCGACAATGGACTTCTATGTCGGGTGTGAATGTGACATTAGGATTGCCCATCATTCGGACCTCTGTTGACCATGGCGTTGCCTTCGGCAAAGCTGGAGAAGGCAGGGCGAATCCACAGAGTATGATAGAAGCTATCAGGATGGCCGCGCAACTTTGTAAATAGCTTATGATTTTTGACTGAAAATCGGATATTAGCGGGAGTTGATTTCAAAATATCTATGATTGATAATCATCTTATATTTCAAGTTAGCATAGATGAAATAGAGCAAGATTTACCAGCCTATATTCGGCGTGTAGAATCAGGCGAGACGATTGTTATCGTAAAAACTGGTAAGCCAATAGCGGAGATTAAACCCGTCGTTTCAACTTCTAAGCGATTGCGACCTTTTGGATTATGTTCGCTTCGCTCAGCGGTTACTTCGTGAACCGCCGCCGGAGAGTTATTGCCAAAACTCAGGGGATAAAAGATGAAAGGTGTGAATAGTTCGAAAGATAAGTTAAAAAGCATTCCAGCATCATGGCTTTTCTTCAATGTTATATTTCCTTTGATACCATTCATCCTCAAAATCTACTTCCTGGGCGCAGATGGGAAGTTGTCTTTCTACTCAGCGATAGATGGTATCGAGTTAATCTTTTTCTCCATCATACTTTCGGTGGCAATTGTAAATGATTTATATGAAATTTACGGTGTCGATTCACCGAAAAACTGGATGTTGCTAGCCTTTATAGCGAATTTGGTTCTTAATTGCGTCGTCTGTGGAGCGATATATTCCAATCCGATGAAGGTTCATTCTGTAACCGCGATGTGTTTAGCAATCGTTACATTGTTCATAGGGTTGGGAGCAAAGACACATATTGTAACCAGCGCAATGAATTTACCATCAGAACCGTTGGAGGATTGATTTATGAATACAATCGCAAAGATATTATATATACCCGCTGTGCTTCTTCTTGGGATTATATCGGGTTTTATAGCATGGTTATTACATATCAATGTGATAGCTTTCGCCGTTTTGGTTGCGGGGACTATAAACTTAATAGCTGGTTTTACCTTAAGCTACTACTTTTTAAAAAAAGAAAAACTGAATAATTCGCCAAGCGACAGTTTTAAAAAAGAAGTCTCTTATAGATCTTGATTTAATTTTGTAGTAATTATAAATTCTCGTTTGCCAATGCACACAAGGTGGTGGTAATTTGCGAGTCATGACCTATTGTTTTTTGCTTTGTAATTTCTGTTTTATAATCTCCCAACAAGTGTCCGCCGCCATTATCATCAACGAAGTGATGGCAAACGCGCTGGATGAGGACACAGGTGAATTTATCGAACTATACAACACCGGCGACGAACCCGTAGATGTCATCGGCTTGAAATTCACCGATGGCGATGCGACGGACATCATTCAACCATTTCATAAGGACGGCGAAGGAACCATCCCACCGAAAGGCTATGGCGTCATTTTGGATTCGGAATATGCGGGACAATATCAAATCCCGGCTACCGCTGTCCTGCTTACAACTAAAAACACCACTCTGGGCAATGAGTTGACGACCAATGACCCCATCATTCTCTTTGAGGAAGAACCCGAAAATCCTATCGACACCTACCTGCATCCGTTTAATCCTGGAAACGGCATATCAGTGGAAAAACTTAACCCTTTCTTGGGTGACCAGCCTGACAACTGGAAAGCGAGCCGCGATGTATCTGGTTCGACACCGGGAAGGGAAAATAGCCATCTCAAACCGCCGCCTGAACCGAGCAGACGGCTCGTCATCATCGGCCCTGACAAGATTACAGAAGGTGTAATGGAGATATTCCAGACCGAAGTTCAAACAAATGGGGAAAAAGATGTCGAGTGGAAAGGGGAAGTCAAAATAGAAGTTAGCGTGCAATCCGCCCGTTTGTCCGTAGCATCTGGAAAACCAGCCGGCAGTTTATTGAACCTAAAACTTGAAGATGGCTCCGCCGAATTTCAACTGATGGCGACGACTAAAGAGACAATTCAGCTTGTAGCGCAATCGGTATCTGAGCCTGAGCTCAAAGCTGAGAGAACGATAATAGTCTTAGCGAAACCAATCATAACGCCCCCCGCTGATGTAATTATCAATGAAATCATGCACAGCCCGGATACCAAGGCAGGGCAGGTCGAATGGGTTGAACTCTACAACCGAGATAGCCAACTCGCTGATTTGTCCGAATGGTTGGTCGCCGATGCAAGAAAGAAACCTGTTTTCATTCCATCTGGGACTGTAATCCCGCCCAATCAATTTTTGATTATTACGAAAGATAAGGCAAAATTTCTGGCGTCATTTCCGGATGTGGAAAACGTCGTGCAGATTAAATTACCCGGATTGAATAATACGGGCGATACGGTGACGTTAAGAAGCGCAACGGGAAAAAAGATTGATGAAGTCAAATATGAGAACGCCGGTTCAATACGCGGTCGGTCGTTGGAGCGGCTCGACCCCAATCGCCCTTCCGCTGAAATTCAAAACTGGAAATGGTCCATCGACCTATCAGGCGCAACGCCCGGACGCCCAAACAGCATCAGCGCATTAATCTCTTCAAGCAAACCAGGTCTACAAATTACCCCCAACCCATTCAATCCTCAGATTACTCCCACTCACATCAAATACCGCGCTCCCACGGATACTAAAGTAACGATTAAAATTTTTGATTCCGCTGGAAAGTTAGTGAAAACATTGCTGGAAAAACGCGAAGCGGGTGGAGAGCAAACCATTTCATGGGATGGCAGAGATGACTCCAACAAACGAGTGCCTGTCGGACTATACATCTGCCAGATTATCGCAGCCGGCGGAAAACAGAAAACAGCGAATACAGCAACGGCGACAGTAGTCGTTGCGGAGAAATTTTAATTGTTAAAACAAATTTTTGGAATTTACTACTTTGGAGGAACAGAAATACATGAAAGTACTATTAGTAGTCGGTTTATCCGACGAACACATCGGACGTATTAAAGCGGTTTCCGACCAGATTGAAGTCGTTGTATCACAATCCCACGAGGAACAACTCGCCGAGGTTGTTGATGCTGATGTCATCTTTGGTGGATTTAATCGCGAGATATTTCAAAGAGCGGAGAAACTGAAATTGGTTCAGGTCACCAGCGCCGGTGTGGATGGAATATTGTTCCCAGAGTTTGTGAATAGCGATATTATTCTGGCGAGCGCCAAAGGTTATGTTGGAACGCATCTTGCTGACCAGACATGGGCGTTATTGCTGGGATTACTCCGCGGCATCGGACGCTCCGTCCGGGAGCGAACATGGGACAATCGAATGTCTATCCGCCATGAAGCATGGGAGCTTGATGGCAGGACACTGGGGATTGTCGGCTTAGGCGGCACGGGTATTGAAGTCGCCAGACGCTCCATCGGTTTCGGCATGCGCGTCATCGCCGTTGACCCAGAGAATATTGACAAACCTGATTTTGTGGATGAAGTATGGAAGATGGATAGATTCCACGATTTATTGGAACAATCCGATGTCGTCGCCATCGGCGCGCCATTGACGGAAGAAACGCGGGGTATGTTTAACCTTGAGGCATTCCGACACATGAAACGGCATGCGTTTCTGATTAATGTGACGCGCGGAAAGATTGTCGATGGTCCATCGTTGTTGCAAGCTTTAGAAGAGGGGTTAATTGGTGGAGCGGGATTGGATGTAACGCCAGAAGAACCTTTACCGCAGGATAGCCCACTGTGGGATATGAAAAACGTCATCATAACGCCTCATGTCGCAGGCGGCTCGCCGCGACGAATGGATAGAGCCGTTGAACTCTTTTGTGAGAATTTAAGGCGCTTGATGGCAGGCGAGCCACTGATTAGTGTGATTGATAAACAGAAAGGTTATTAAAAGATAAAAAAAACCGTTTTCTCAAAGAAAACGTGTTTCTTACGATTTCGGAGGGAATTTTATGCAATGGGAAAAGTCTACAGCAGCGGAAATTAAATCGCTGGTCAAAGAAGAAGTCTGCATCATTCCGCTTGGGAGTTTAGAAAAACATGGCGAACATCTTCCAACTGGCATTGACGGTTTGGTGGCTCACAAGATTGCGCTGCTGGCCGCCGAACAAGAACCTGTCGCCGTCTTGCCGCCGCTTTTTTATACTTACGTCAAGCCGATGAAAAATCTCCCTGGCGCTATATCCATCGAAACAGATTTACTACTGTCGTTTTTGGAGAATGTTTGCGATGAAGTGGGCCGGAACGGTTTTAGGAAAATCATTCTGGCGAACGGTCACGGCGGGAATAACGCTCTTCTGAATGTATTTGCGCAACATCTCATTGACAAAGACAAACCGTATGCAGTGTATATTCCACCGATTTTTATGGCGCATGACGTGATACGAAAACTGCTGGAGACACCGGAGACGGGGCACGCATGCGAACTTGAGACTAGTTTCGCGCTATATCTGTATCCTGAATTGTGCCAGATGGATAAATTGCCCGAAGGCTTCTCAACTTCGCAGAAAGATTACGATGTCTCGCCCGCATCGACTTCGGTGGACTGGTATGCTTCATATCCGGATGCCTACGTTGGAGATGCACATAAAGCATCTGCAGAAAAAGGGAGGAAAATGGTCGAAGCGCAGGTTGAGAGGTTAGTCGAGTTGATTAGGAAAATTAAGGCTGATGATAAAGTGCTAAAACATTTGTCGGAGTTTGCGCTATCCCTCGGACATGATTAATGGTCTTTCAATTTTATCTCGGGTTGGGAATGCGGAATTAAAAAACCGTTCCGAATTCCGATTTCACGACAAAATGAAAGGAGCAAATAACAATGTCATTAGTGTTGGTAACTGGCGCTGCTGGTCAGGTGGGTTCAAGACTTGTCAGACAATTGCGGGAACGCGACTATGAAGTGAGAGGATTGATTCTTCCCGATGACCCCAATCGAAGTCGTCTTGACGGATTGGAAATTGAAGTTGTCGAGGGAAATCTGCTCGATATGGAACTTTGTGAGAAAGTGATTGAAGGCGTCGATGCTGTTATTCACACAGCTAATCTCGTAGGTCCATTGCCGGGAATGTCTGAAACTGAGTTCTTCGACAATAATGTTCGGAACACCTTCAATATTGCTTACGCCGCATCAAAGCGCGCTGATGCTTTGCAACGTCTGGTCTATATCAGTTCCTCAAGCGTATATCCCAATGACTCCCACATCATCGCGACTTGCTATAATCCCGTTGATGAGATGCATCCGCTTCGCCCCCAGGGCACTTACGCGTTGGGTAAACTTATCGGTGAACAAATTGTCGCGACACACGCCCGTCAGACGGGTTTGCGCACCGCTATTATCCGACCCTCGGGAATCTGCTCCGGAACGGCGGTTCTTGGGCGCTGGACCGTGGGGTTTGTCTGTGGAATTCTGAGAACGGGACAAAACAATCCACGAAGCGCGCTCTATATGAGCGATGGAACGGAATTGTGGCATGAATTGGAAGCAGTGGCTGTTTCAAAAGAACAATTATGCGCAATTAGAGATTCTGAGGGAAGGCCATGGATTTATCAACTTGTGGACGCTCGCGACGTCGCGCACGGTTGCGTCTGCGCCTTGGAAAGCGGCGCTGCG
This sequence comes from Candidatus Poribacteria bacterium, assembly GCA_012961655.1. Classification (GTDB taxonomy): domain Bacteria; phylum Poribacteria; class WGA-4E; order DTYX01; family DTYX01; genus DTYX01. The sequence goes on along the minus strand of DTYX01000486.1, from coordinate 4,075 downwards.
ATTGGTGAGGTGTTCAATATCAGCGCGCCGCGCCCCATCACTTACGATGAAGCAACTCAGGTGATAACTCAAGCGACGGGGCAATCCATACTGGAATGGCAAACGCCCGTGCGTTGGGTATTCGACCTCGATAACACTAAGGCTAGATGTCTGATTGGATATCAGCCGAAATGGGGTATAGAGGAGATGGTCGCTTCGGCGCTAGCAGTCCAGCGCGGTGAATCGGATGGATTTGTTTGATTTGATTTTGTCAAATTCATTCGTAGTCCAAGATTCTATCGTAGCCGAAGTCGTAGGAGAAAGATACCGTGGCTCTGAAAGCAGGTTCGATATTTAAGAAGGTAAAATTAAAGGATGGAACAGTTGCTGTGCTTCGCGCCCCCAAATGGGATGATGTCGATGAGTTGCTGGCATTTATCAATGACCTTATCGATGAAGGAGATTTATATATCGGTGTTCAGACTAAGCCAACGTGGGAACAAGAATTAGATTGGATTGCCAACAAGTTGGCGCAAATTGAAAAAGGAGGAGTGGTCGCTTGTGTGGCGGAAGTAGCGGGACATATAGTCGGTAATTCATCAGTTACGAAGAAGAGCGGCGTCGAAGCACATGTTGGCGAGTTGGGCATTCGAGTTATAACACAGGCTAGGAAGCCTGCGCCACTTTAATGCGTCAAAGCATAGACGATGATATTGATGCCCATCTTGAAAGCCCATTCACGTTGCGCTTCGCCATAGGGATAACACGGATGTCCTTCCCAGGCGCAGCCCAAATCATTCATAGTGTACAAGAGAGCTAATCTATCGTCGATGAATATTCCCTCATGCCAAGGACGTACTTGTTTGTCGCCGCCCCAGACAGCATTGGATTGTAGTCCGCGGCGACTTCGGTAATTATATTTAATTGTTGTGTCGAATAAAGGGGAATATGTATCATGTCCGGAGTAGTTGTCCCAGTTGCCAGGCATTCTCAACTGAAAGAAACTTCGATAAACTGGATGGTCAACGGGAATCGGCTTTAAAGGATTATCGGGAAAGACCTTGGCGATTTCACGCCGGAAAGCATAGTCAAACCCCAAACAATCATCCGCCAGCATAAACCCGCCGCGTTCTAAATATTCTCGCAGCATCGATTGTTCTGTGTCGGAAAGATAGAGTTCTCCATGTCCAGTAATGTACAAAAAGGGGTAGGAAAAAATTTCCGGGTCGTCTAATGTGATGTACTGCGCTTCATTACCATCTATCTCGACAGGTATGTTTGTATACTGCTGCAGCTTTCGAGACAGTTGAATATCCGATTGTGAAATATCTGTGTGCGAGCCATACAGACGACCTATGTCCACGTCCGTATACCAATCGCCGCCTCTGTATTTTACGCGGAGGAAAACGAAATGCTCTCCATCATCGTTCTCTTTCGTATACTTTTGAACTGCAAATATGGGAGATGCCATCAATAACAGACTTGAATATGCAGCGGAAATACCTGTGATGCCTTTGAGAAAATCGCGTCTGCTGATTTTTTCAGGCATAAAAAACACCTGACCTTTTGATAACCTCTTGACTATACTATACTTTTGCAAAAATTCTACGTAGGTTGGCGCCAAAAAACGCAAAAGTATAGTTTTATATAGGAGTCTAATAAAGATTAGTCAAATGCAAAAACTTTCTCACAAATTAATATCATAATAACTTACTTAATGCAAGAAAAATTTTCTTAAAAAAATTGTTTGACTGGGTATGATGAAGTGTGTATGATAAGATGTCGTGAAAATTCTAAGCAAGGAGGATATGGCTATGTTATTTTTCATTCTAGGATTAAGCGTGGTGATAGAAACATCTATGCCGTCTATAGCTCTTTACGTAGCGTCAGACGGAGATGATTTCTGGTCTGGAAAGCTACCGACCCCGGATAGCGGGCGAACTGATGGCCCCTTTGCTACTTTGGAAAAGGCTAGGGATGTCATCAGGGAGATGAAAGAAAACCAGGGCGGAAAGCTCAACCAACAGATTATTGTTTACGTCCGAGGCGGTAATCACTTTTTGAGCAAGCCTCTGACCTTCACTCCTGAGGATTCGGGAAGTGAGGATTTTCCGATTATCTATTCGTCGTATCCGGGCGAGGAGGCGGTCATCAGCGGTGGACATAGGATTGAAGGCTGGAAACAGGTTACGATTGAAGGGAAGGAACTTTATGCCGTTGAAATACCTGAAGCGCGCGACGGGAAATGGTTCTTCCGCGAAATTTGGGTCAACGGGCAGAGGCGAAAGCGAGCCCGTCATCCCAACAAAGGATATCTGACCGTCGCCGAAGTGCCTGAAGTTTCATCACAGACCCAATGGCATGAAGGACAAACCGGCTTCCGTTTTCATGAGGATGACCTAAAAAACCACAAGGACATCAACAATGCTGAGATTGTAGCGATGACTCGCTGGGTGGAATCCCGTCTTCCCATCGCAGAGATAGATGAATCGGAGCGGATGGCGACTTTCAGCAAGCGTTCTGTTTTTCGACTTGAACCCGGCGACCCCTACTACGTCGAAAATGCTCTCGAACTGCTCGATGAACCCGGCGAATGGTGTCTTGATGGCAAAAGCGGGATGCTTTATTACATGCCTCTACCCGACGAAAATATGGATGAGGCGGAAGTGATAGCGCCTGTCCTGGCGCAACTAATCAGGATTGAGGGAAAGCCGGAAGAAGAGCGATTTGTCGAGAACCTGACCTTCAGAAAACTGACCTTCGCACATAACGAATGGTCGCTGCCTGATGAACAATCAGGATTTTCACAGGCTGCTATCGGAGTTCCTGGTGCAATCTACGGCGAAGGAGTTCAAAACTGCGCTTTCGAGAAATGTACTCTGAAACATCTCGGTACTTATGGTATAGAGCTATCCAGAGGATGCAGATTCAACCGAATCGAGAGATGTGAAATCTTCGACATCGGCGCTGGAGGAATAAAAATCGGAGAGACCACAATACGTGATAACAAGTTGGAACAGACATATAATATCACCGTTTCAAACTGCTACATCCACGATGGCGGGTTAGTCTTCCACAGCGCTATCGGAGTCTGGATAGGCCAGAGTTACGACAATCTAATTTCCCACAATCACATCCACGATTTCTACTATAGCGGGTTCTCAGTCGGCTGGACATGGGGATATGGCCCTGCGCTTGCTAAAGGAAATATCGTCGAGTACAACCATGTGCATCACATCGGTGTTCGGTCGAACGGGGATGGTCCGATTCTGAGCGATATGGCCGGGATTTATACTCTAGGAAATCAACCAGGAACGGTCGTTAGGGGCAATATTTTCCACGATACAGCCGGATTCAGATACGGCGGATGGGGTATCTATTTTGACGAGGGAAGTACTCACATCGTGGCTGAGAATAACTTAGTGTATCGGACGACGCATGGAGGATTTCACCAGCATTACGGTAAAGAGAACGTTGTGAGAAACAATATCTTTGCGCTTGGTCGCGATTCTCAAATACAGGCGACTCGCCCAGAGGAACACTTGAGTTTTACCTTTGAAGGTAACATCGTCTATTGGCGCTCAGGCCCTTTATCTAACAGCAGCAACCTGCGTAACATCAAAGTTGCCTTCGATCGAAATCTGTACTGGCACGAAAAAGGTGGCGGGATGCAGCTTGGAGATATGAGTTGGGATGAATGGCATCAGAGAGGGATGGACATAAACTCCGTTATAGCGAATCCAAAATTTATGGATGTTGAAAAGGATGATTTTCGATTGAGTCCTGATTCACCAGCTTTCAAGCTCGCTTTTGTGCCTTTCGATATCTCTGAGATTGGAATCCATTGATTCATAATCTTTCGCTAGCATATGTTTTCGCCGCTGACAAGGTATTACGACGAAAACATAGAATACCGATTTTCTCCTCTAGCCTTCTTGATTTCGTTGTTTTGTTATGCTATAATTTGAAAAGGAATTTTTATCAAAATTTTGGAGAATAGTTCAATAAGATAATAACACTGGACTGACCCGAAAATTCAGTAAATGTGTCGCCTCAGTCTGTCTGTCGCCACTGAGGGGCGACGCTACGGGCGACG
>DTYX01000485.1 GCA_012961655.1 Candidatus Poribacteria bacterium | reverse complement strand
TGGTCACCGACGCCTGGCGCATTCGCTGGTCTTACGGGCTCGCGCGGTTACTTCGTGAACCGCTTCCCTTCGGTCACCGACGCCTTCGGCTTACGGAATCTCGACCTACACAGGTGAGATATCTCAGAAAGCTTCTTTTTCAAAGGGTGAACCAAATAACAAAGTCAAGGAGGGTTAAAAAATGCCAGTAAAACCGGTTCGCTTATAACTATGCTTCCATAAAGCAAAGCCGTTTGAATATCCTCTTTGCACAAACGAGGGTATTCAGCAAGGATTTCGTCAATAGAAATATTCTGGCTTAACATTTTAAGAATTAGATCAATGGGAATTCTAGTCCCTTTGATAACTGGTTTTCCAGCCATGATTTTTGGGTTTATAGTAATTCGAGAAATAAGGTCTTTGTTCATTGTTACAGAACTCCTAAGTATAATTTTGTTTTAAATTATAGCACAAAAAGGTAGGATATGCAATTGAATAGAATAGTGAATAGTAAATTGTCATGGTGCGTTTTGATAATGATTCTTATCGGTTACGCTCGTATTTCCAACGCTTTTGTGGAGCGAAAATACGCTTTACGAGAAGTAATAAATGAATGTACAAACATCGTCTTTGGCACTTTGACCTCAGTTGATAGAAAAAAGCAACGAGCGATAGTTAAAGTCGAAGAAGATGTCAAAGGAAAAAGTAATTTTGGCAAAATAAAGATTAATGTTGCGGTTGGTCAACATCGTGGAAATTTAACCTCTCCTGAGAAATTTATGAAAGCGCTCAGAGTCGGAAATCCCGTGATAATTTTTTACAAATATCATGCAGGAGCAATTGATGCTTTGGGACATACCTCAGGAACTTGGTTTCAAACGCGCACTCAAGTTGGAAATAATCCGAATGCTTGGTGGACCTTCACTCATATCGAAATTTACATGCATCGTACCTTCAAAGGCTCTACGGAAGATTTTCAGCAGTTACTTCTGATGACTTTGAAACCTTTTGAATATGCAAAGCTAGGCGACGTTAAAGTGCTGGCTTTTACGAAGCGTCGAGCGAATAATGAGTTTAGCGCATTGTCATCCTTCCGAAAGATTGCGGGAAAAAACGTTGTGTACAAATCCACGCAAGTTCTTAAACCGTCAGACCTAAATAAAGCGGATATCCTATGGATAGGTTACCGTTCAGTCTCTCAAATACGTAGTGGGAAATATCTATTTGATAATGAAACAGAAAGCCGAATAAAAGAATTTGCAAGGCGCGGTGGCATAGTCATACTTTCTGGACAAGATAGTGATCCAAAGCGTCCTTGTGAGGTCGGATTTTTACCTGAACCGATAAAAGGAGTGGAGGGGAAAGTGGGGAACGGTATTCAATTTGTCCAAAAAGATAATCTTTTCACAACACCAGAACGCATTCAAGCAGATCTAATTCGAGTTGACGATGCATGGGCAGGGGCTAGCAAACATTATTCAGTGCTTGCGAAAACTTTTGAGGGTAAGATTGCTATCGCTAAACTAAATTACGGCGCAGGGACATACATAATAACCGCCATGCAAAACGGTCGCCCCGCCCATCTAAAAGCAAACGCGCCGTTGATGAAGAATTTGATGTATCAGGCTATCAGTCTGATGCATTAGGGCAAATCCCGCTTCGGGGGGTTCCGCTACGCGGGAAGGGTGAAATGAGTTTTCTCAGAAAGTCTAAAGTAAACATAAGGATGAAGAGATGGAAGATTGGAAGGATGGAAGGGAGGTATGTCGCCAAATTATGAAGGGAACGCCTACCAACAGGTACTTTTTAACGATAATAACGCTTGGCCTCCTGTTGTTCTCTTTTTGTCTCAGAGCAGAAGCATTTATCCAGCGGGAATATACTCTAAAAGAAGTGCTTTCCGCATCTACCAATATCGTCTTCGGTAGATTGACATCCGTAGATAAAAAAAGGATGCGCGCTATTGTTGAGGTTCAAGAGAATCTGAAAGGCACAAGTGACTTTAAACGTATTAAGATGAATATAGCGGTCGGACAGACTCAAGGGAAATTGACCTCGCCGCGGATGATGATGGAAAGATTGGAGAATGGATTGCCTATCCTCGTCTTTTATCAAAAGGAAGGAAATAATATCGCCGCGCTCGGTTACGTCTCGAAAACCTGGTTTCAACTTTTTGCCGCTGACCAACCTAACCGAGATAGAGTCTGGTGGCGGCACACTCACATCGAAGTGTATATGCACAGGACATTTAACGGAACAACTGAGCGCCTTTATGAGATTGTAAAAGACGCGCTGATTGGGAAGATGTGGCCGGGAGCCAGTCCGGATGCGGTGAAGGTTTTAGTCTTGACGGGAAATGGCGCTAAACCCGTTTTAAGCGATGAATCCACCGGAACTGCTTCCGCAACCGCTGAATTTCTGGCATTGAAAAAATTTAACGAGGTAAACTGGAACAGTGTAGCCTATCAGGAGACCAGAGATAGAAGACTGCCCGGTCTGGAAGATGCCGATATCCTTTGGATAGGACAGCGGGAAATCGGCGATAACGGCTATCATCTGAGCAAGGATACGGAGGATAGAATCAAGCGTTTCGTCAAAAAAGGCGGAGTGGTTATCCTTTCAAGCCAGGACAGTGACCCTGAAAAACCGTGTGGGGATGGATGGAGTCCGGAGCCGATTTTAGGAGTTGACGGACAAAGGAAAAGTGATTTCCAGATTGTCAATCCATCAGCGGAAAGTTTGTTCCACAAGCCGAATTTCATTAAATCCGGGCAGATTGTTATGGACGACACCTGGACAAATTGGAGTACCAAATACACTGTGTTAGCCACTACCAATTCCGGCAAGGACATCGCTTTGGCAATGCTAAAGTGGCGACGCGGCTTGTATCTGATAACCGCATTGCAAAACGCAACCGAACAGGACGTAAAAGCAAATGCGCCGCTGATGGAAAATCTGATATATTTTGCGGTGAATCACCTAAAACTACGGACAAAAGAGCCACCTGTCAATGTCCTCGCACTTACCGGAAACGTGAGTAAGTTTGAATTCTACGCGTTGGCGAGATTTGATAAGGTGGGAGAACACGAGATAAGGTACATCCAAACGAAAGACAGAAGATTGCCGAAATTGGATGGTGCTGATATACTCTGGATAGGACAAGGCGAAATCTCTGAAGAGAAGTACCTGCTTGACAAAAGCGTCGAGAGAAAGATTAGGGATTTTGTGAAAAAAGGTGGGGTAACCGTAGTCGTCGGACAGGACAGCGACCACAAACGTCCTTGCGAGACAGGTTGGATTACCAGGCGACTGGTGGGAGTTGAAAGAAATTCAAGAAGAGATTTCCGACCGACCCAAAAAGCCGGAGACCTTTTCAGAAGGCCTAACACGATAAAATCTGGACAATTGCACATAGATGATACGTGGACAGACTGGGATAAGAGATTCGATATTTTAGCTACCACCAATTCTGGAAAAGACATCGTTGTGGCAACGTTAAAAGAAGGCAAAGGCATGTACATCGTGACGGGGATTCAAAACGAAACTGAAGAAGATGTCAAAGCAAATGCGCCATTGATGGAAAATCTGATACATTTTGCGGTGAATCATCTATCGCGTTATCGCGATGTGGTTTCACGCCTTCCAAATCGTAAGCTAATGGGCAAAGGTGAGCGGGTGAGCAAACCTTCACCTGGCCGCTTTCTCGCTTTCCCATCCGCCAACAAGTTTAGTAATCGTGAGCCTTGAAGCAGCGGTGAGGTATTTAGAGAAAGCTGCACAATCATCGAAGCTGGACGCTGGTGAAGCGTTTTGGAAGGAATATATCACGGCTTGCGCGAAATACGACAACCTGGCTTGGTTCGTTGCCGCTTTTGTCGCCGCCCTA
>DTYX01000484.1 GCA_012961655.1 Candidatus Poribacteria bacterium | reverse complement strand
ATTCCGAATATAGATGTTATAATAGTTACGTTTAAAAAAACAGAAATGAAGGAGTTGCGTCATGAAATTCATCAATCCACTATGCGTGTTGGTTGCTTTGTCCATGCTATTCGGATGGACAGTTGGCGCCTGGGCTTCAAAGAAGGATTGTGGCGACCCTCCCAACGTCCCTCCGAAACCGGCGAAAGAGGTTAAAAAGGAGGACCCAAATGTCCAGAATGACTATGATGAGGTGATAGAAGAGGATACCAGGAGAGGTGTCACTTATCTTACCTTCATCAATGGCGACCAACCGAAACCTAACAAATGCGGTCTTAATCCTAGCAATGACGCCGCTGAATGGACCGGTTGGGGTGGGCCCTTGGATGCCGACAACATGACGATTGGCGAAGGTGGCGGCACGCGGAATGATATTGTCATCGGCGGCGTGCTTTTTGAGAGGGGCATTGGGACTCACGCTCTCGCTACAATTGTGTATCCACTCACCGGAGATAGCTGGATAGCGTTCGAAGGCTACGTTGGTATGGCGGATGAAAAAGACCCCGCTGAGTGTGGCCATGGTGGAAGTTGTGACTTTACGTTTAGCGTAGATGGCAAGGAGGTGTTCAAGTCCGATGTGCTCAAGGGCACTGACGGTGGAAAGAACGTTGAAGCCGTGAAAGTGGAGTTTGACATCCCAGCGGGCGCCAAGGAACTGACTATTGAAATTGGTGATGGCGGCGATGGTATCGGTTGCGACCACGGCGCTATAGGGGATGCCAAGCTACTCACAAGACAGGCATTTTCTGTGAATTACAAAGGCAAATTAACGACTTCTTGGGGAGCTATTAAAGCGTTGTATTAGTCTCCCAAAAATAATAGAAGTACCCCATGAGAAAAAGTTAAAGATATAATGCGAACCTCTTCTTGGCAGAATGTAGCGCAAGTTTCAAACGTGCGTTACAAAAATAAGAAAACGGTTGAATATTTCTGAGCATTGTGCTAAAATAATAAACGTGCTTCTGATGAAGCAAAATTTACGATTGAAAGCTTTTTCGGAAAGTAGGCTTGTTCGGAACGAAAGGAGGTGTACCATGAAATCAATGAAGTTGTTATGTATATTGCTTGCGTTATCCATGTCCCTCGGATGGACAGTCAGTGCCTGGGCTTCAAGGGCAGATTGTGGCGACCTTCCCAATGACCCGCCGAAACCGGCGGTAAAGGTTGACACGGAGGATGTAAATGTCCAGAATGACTATTCTGAGGTGGTAGCAGAAACCGCAGGCGCCGTCTATCTTACTGTGGTCAATGGCGACCAACCTACTCCCAATGCGTGTGGTCTCAATCCCAGCAATGATGCAGCCGAATGGATGGGCTGGGGTGGCCCTCTGGACGGTGATAATGTAACTATTGGTGAAGGTGCTGGCACGCGCAACGAAATCGTCATCGGCGGCGTGTACTTTGAGAGAGGCATTGGAACTCACGGCACCGCCAAATTTGTGTATGACCTCAGCGGTGGAAATTACGCAAAATTTGAAGGCTACGTCGGCATGTCGGATGAGAAAGACCCCGCTGAGTGTGGCCACGGTGGAAGCAGTACCTTTACATTTTCTGTTGATGGCACGGAGATGTTCGCCTCCGATGTGCTCCAAGGCACTGTAGATGGGGTAAATGTTGACCCCGTAAAGGTGGCATTTGACATCCCGGCGGGCGCAAGCGAACTGGTGATTGAAATCGGAGACGGTGGTGACGGAATTGGTTGTGACCACTCCGCGATTGGAGACGCCAAACTCCTTACCGGAGCAGAAACGTCCGTGAAGCCCGGAGGTAAACTTTCGACCTCCTGGGGAGCTATCAAATCATCGTATTAATCAATTTGGACTTCCGAGGTCTCCGAGACTTCGGAAGTCCTACAAGGTAGTCGATTAAAATGACGGAACGTGGTTTAGTTATCGATACTTATCAACAAATAGCGCGCGTGGTTGTAGAAAAAAGCGCAGATTGCGGAAGTTGTAATGCCTGCAGCATAGGTAGGGATAAAACCATGATAGCGGAAGTGGAAAATCCCATCAACGCCCAAAGGGGTGATTCTGTGCTTGTGGAGGTCAGCGGCAAGCAAGCTATGAAAGCAGGAATACTTGTTTTCATACTACCATTGGCGGCGCTATTTTTCGGCGTTTTTGGCATCAGTAGAATTGCACAAAGTATAGGTTTTGCCAGCTATAGCGGCATCATCGGCGGAGTAGGAGGATTTGTGCTTTTGATACTGGCATCCGTTGGCGTCTACTTCTACAGTGGACATCTTAGCAAAACTGGACGTCGCAGCTTGAAAATTATTAAAATATTTAAGTAGATAAATTCCACTTTAGTTTTCACATTCGCAAAATTTTCACCATTTCGATGTCAGATATGAAACGGTAGAGAGTGGCGCGTGAAACACCAAGGATTTGTGCAGCCTTAACTTTGTTACCCTTTGTTTCGCGGAGGGCGTTCTGCACCGCGGAAAACTCCAACTTCCTCTTACGGCGACGCCTTTTAGGTTTGTTCTCAGTACTTTGTGAAGCTATAGTATCCGGCAAGTGCGAAGGTTCGATAATATTTCCCTCGCATTTGACGAGAGCATACTGGATAGCGTTTTGAAGCTCGCGTACATTTCCTGGCCATTGATAGTCTATCATAACAGAAAGAGCTTCACGAGAGAGAAACATTTTTTCGCGTTTCGCTTCCGTTACCGCTCTTTTCAGAAAGTGTTCCGCCAGGAGCGGGATGTCAGTTTTTTTCTCACGTAGCGGTGGTAAATTGACCGGGACAACATATAGCCTGTAGAAAAGATCTTCACGGAACTTCCCCGCGGCGACCTCCTGCTTTAGGTCTTTGTTGGTGGCGCTAATAATACGAACGTCAACTTTGATGGTAGTCTCGCTTCCTACTCGCTCAAATGTACCTTCCTGTAAAACTCGAAGTAGTTTGACTTGCGCTTCAGGACTTAGTTCGCTAACTTCATCGAGAAAAATGGTTCCGCCGTCAGCTAATTCAAAACGTCCCTTTTTATCTCTAATAGCCCCAGTGAAGGCTCCCCTGATATGCCCGAAGAGTTCGCTTTCCAGTGTTCCAGCCGGTAGCGCGCCACAGTTGACTGGCACAAAGAGT
>DTYX01000483.1 GCA_012961655.1 Candidatus Poribacteria bacterium | reverse complement strand
TGTGACCATTAGTATCTACAATCTAAAAGGTGAGTTGATTCGCTCGATTAAATTGGGGCGTAAAGAGGCGGGCTCATACTTGAGCAAGAAAAAAACAGCTCATTGGGACGGTAGAGATGAGGCGGGTGAACGCGTCGCCAGCGGGGTTTATTTTTACACGATGAAAGCAAACGGATTTAAAATGACGAAAAAGATGGTGGTGTTGAGGTGAAGATTTCTGACAACTATAAGTAGCGCAAGTCTCCTGACTTGTGTGAGACGTGAGAAATCAATTGACATTTGAGTCTGCAGTTACACACCGCTTTAAAATAGATGATGGTGTGGAAGCGCTCCGTGTGGCTGATGAATCAAAATGCGGAAAGGTAATGTTAATATGGGATTAATGAGACCGTTGCAGATAGAACGTAGTATTGATGGTGGCTTGATGTAATTTGATTCAGAAAAAAGTTGCCATCTATGGTTAATTTTTGTTTTGCGAAATTCTCATTGACATTGAATAAAATAGTATGGTATAATAAACGTCGTTAGTTTGGGAGAATTTTGAGAATCATGATGCATAAGTAAATTGAAAGTTTCACATAACCTTCTAGCTTTTTTGTATCACCGATTCACAATTTCCACCAAATGCAACAATTTAAAGTCGAAGTGATAACTTAGAAATTCTTTGTTACAAGAAGTGAAAGTCTTCTATTTTCATTTTGCGATGTTTAGAAAGTACCGGATATGATGAAGGGTAAATTTGAATCGCAAAACAGATGATTGTGAAAGGTGGTGCAGAAAATGGCTACCGGCCGTGTGAAGTGGTTCAACGAAAAGAAGGGTTATGGATTCATTTCTACAGATGAAGGTGAAGATACATTTGTGCATTATTCCGAGATACAGGGTTCTGGATTTAGGACCCTATATGAAGGACAGGAAGTAAGATTTGAAATAGTCCAGGGACGTAAAGGTCCACAAGCTACCAACGTTGTACCAGTTGATTAAGCACAGTTTTACCTAAGCACAATAGAAGAGGCATGTTTCGAATACCTTGGCAGAAATCCAAGATATGAAGCATGTCTCTTTTACTTTTGACGCCAACCGCAAAAATTAGAGAACTCAACTCCTTCTAACTTATTCTCAAGCAAAGTCAGTTCAACCGAGCGTTCCCCCTTCGATTTCCTTCCGCAATATGTTGCGATTTCTTGAAAAACTTAATCCATCTGTTAATCTGTTATTGCATATGAGATGTGGAGGTAAGAAAATGACCCAGGAAGCAAATCTAAAGACACGAAAAATCCTCTTAGTCATCGGCGACGCGGCCGAAGTGACTGATACGCTGTACCCGTGGATGCGCCTGCAAGAGGATGATTATCAGGTAGTTTTGGCAGCCCCTGAGGTCCGCGTCTACTCGCTTGTACAGCACGAGCAACCGCAGAGCTGGGATATCACCCAAGAAAGTCCCGGCTACCATCTGCATTCTGACATCGCTTTCCGCGACATCAAACCTGAAGAGTACGCCGGGCTACTGGTCAGTGGCGGCCGGGCTCCCGAGTACATTCGCTACGATGAGTGCCTAATTCACGCTGTGCGATGGCTGGTGGACGCGGGACGACCGGTCGGCTCGATTTGCCACGGGATTGAGGTACTGGCAACAGCTGGGGTGATAAAAGGGAAACGCATCACTACCGTAGCGAAATGCAGGTTCGATGCTGAAGTCTGTGGCGCCACGTATTTAGACGCGCCGGTAGTAGTGGACGGCAACATTATCACGGCGCGAGGCGCTCGCGATGGCTGGCAGTGGATGCGCGAATACTTGAAGGCATTAAAACAGATGAAAAATGATAAATTTACAAAGCAGTAATGCTGATAAAAAATTGTAGATACTTTTGAAAGCAGGTGTTATAATAAATACTAAAGTGCAATTTTGACAGAAGGAGAAGACTGAGTATTATGAGGAAATTTGCAACTATTGACGGCAGAGGCATGATTTCTGTAGAACAGGGACCTATTCCTGAACCACAAAAGGGCGAAATATTGATAGAGGTTCACTCCTCGTTAATCAGCCCAGGAACTGAGCTTGGCGGTGTTAAGTCAAGAAGAGCAGGCGCCAATGTTTCTGGGCCGAAACGTCCCTTTGGATATCAAAATGCTGGCGATGTAATTGCTAAAGGTGAAGATTGTGATGAGTTCGAAATTGGCATGAGGGTGGCGTGTATGGGCGGGGGATATGCCTTGCATGCAACTCATGCGTGTGTGCCCAAAAATCTGAGTGTGCCAATACCTGAGGTCGTTACCTATCAAGAGGCGGCGTTTAACCATTTAGCCGCTACAGCGCTTCACACCATCCAACGCGCGCAGCTTAGAATTTGTGAGAATGTCGTTGTCATGGGATTAGGCGTGGTGGGACAACTCTGTTGCCAAATTGCCAGACTTGCCGGCGCGTACGTCATGGGGGTAGACAAATTACCATTGCGAGTAAAAATTGCCCAGGAGTCAAGCGCTGATATTGCCGTAAACGCTGATGAAGATGACCCCGTGGAAGTTGCCAACGAATTTACCCGCGGCTATGGCATGGACTGTGGCATTATCTGTTTCGGTGGTGAAGGCACTGAAGCATTTCGACAGATAGTGACAATGATAAAGACGGCTCCTGATACGCATAAATGGGGACGCATCGTCATCGTCGGCGGCGCTCATATTTCACACGGTTTCGCTGCATCCCTGGGTAATATTGATGTTAGAAGCGCGGCGAGAACGGGACCAGGTTATCATGATGACCAATACGAGCGTGGACAAGATTATCCATCCGTGTTTGTAGAATGGAATACGAAGCGCAATCTCGAAGAATGTCTTCATCTCATAGCCCTAGGACGTCTGAATGTGAAATCAATTATCACAGATGAATTTACGCTGGATGAAGCTCCAGAAGCCTGTGAGAAACTCATTCAGACCCCCAACGAAGCGTTGGGGGTTATCCTGAAAATGAGGTGAAATCATTATACTTTTGCGTCTTTGGATGCCAGAAAGAAGATAAAACAATCCTGAAATGAGAAGACAATGTCAGAGGTATTCACAATGTCTAGCGACCATCCTCGAATAAAAAGAGAAAATAAAACCATCGAAGCAATGTTACGCCTTTATTGTCGTCGCAAACATAAAACTAAGGGCGAACTTTGCCTTGAATGCGGAGAGCTTCTGGATTATGCTCAGGTTCGTCTCAGCGGATGTCCGTTCCAGGAAAACAAAACAACGTGCGCCAAGTGCCCTGTGCATTGTTACAAACCGGTGATGAGAGAGAAGGTTCGAGCAGTGATGCGTTATGCCGGCCCTCGGATGTTGTATCGCCATCCTGTCCTAGCGCTATTTCACTTCATTGATGGATTTAGGAAAGAGCCGGGGACCTTGAAAACAGAGTGAGGAAATTGGTTCAAAGGCCGTTACAACTGAGCGCCGGCGGCTCATCTCCGCAATTCAGCGAAAATTATGCAAAGTAGAAAAGCAATTAAGGTAGGGAGTTTAGAATTTTATCTTATCGGCGAAACTCAGAAATAGATTGCGAATTGCCGCTGCTGCTTCATCATGACTTAACGATTTATGAGCCAGGTTAAATAACGCTCTTGTCATCCGTGGCTTTACAGGTCCCCAAGCCCGGGACAATAAGATGCTTTGTCGGATTTCAGGATTTTTCAGGAGCCTCAATAATCTGATAATCGCGGTGAGATAAAATAAAATGTGATGATAATCTACCAGCGCCGCTAGCTTTTGCCAATTGAGTGTTACATCTATCCTCGACATTATTTCCGCGTAAAGTCCGGTATGTTCCGCATCTAATAAAGTCGTAAAATTCCCTCCTTCTATATGCGCGCCTAATCCCGTTAGATATTGCATCAAACGCCGCTCCGGCCAATCCCAACCGATTTTGGCAAAATCGATAAAAGTTAACCGATTTCGGTCTATTATAATATTTCGCGCATTGTAATCCAAAGTTCCCAAAGTGGATTGCCTTTCAAGAATGCAATGCGAGATTTCATCCCACGATTCATCGACAATTTTGGTCTCAGACTCCGTCAGCGGTTCATCTCTAATCCAGGCTAAATCTGAGATACAGCGCCGAGCAGAAGTGAGTAATTTTTCGCCAATTTGATACAGATGCGACTTATAGTCCAACGGATATACATACGGCTCCACCAAGCCAGCCTTCTCGGAAAAAACACGTTCAATACGGCAAAAACCCTCGATTGCCAGTCTAGTATATCTTTTTTTATCCACAATAGTTTCATCCTGACATAAATCATCCCAGGTTGTATCGCCGCACCATTCTAGCACAATAATCTGAGTTGACTCATTGCTTGCAATAACATCCGGGACCGGACACCCCTCCCGCTTAAGCAATTTTAAAATATTCGCCTCAACAGCAGTTTGTGAGTAACGTACTTCTGGCGACTGTTCTTTTCGATTATGTTGTTTCGGCGGAGGTACAATGAATTGCTTTACGACAGACTTCTTCCCATCCGCGGACTGGACTTTCCAGACATTATTGCGCGTAAGACCGCCATGCCGAATCTTCTCAAATTGTACATCCTCTTCTTCAATTCGTATAGTCATATCACTTGCACTTACTCATCTTGTATGTTATAATATCAAAGGGGTGATAGAAAACGGGTTCCTCCGCGAAAAAGAAGATTTTTGATAACTTAACGCCATTTTCCACTTTCTTAAAGGCGCTTAAAGAAAATCGAATAAGGCGGTATCAATTGTATTAACTTTCAACTTATCGTCCATACATCCTCTTCAAATAGCTAAGCAAACTGCTTTGAGCCATTCCAACTTCTTGAATCTTGCCCTTACAGTCGTTTATTGTCGCGCCCTCTTCAAGCAGTTCGATTGGTCGAAATAACTCATTTAACACCGCATCGTCAGTCGATTCAAGTACCAATGAGA
Source organism: Candidatus Poribacteria bacterium (assembly GCA_012961655.1). Lineage (GTDB taxonomy): Bacteria > Poribacteria > WGA-4E > DTYX01 > DTYX01 > DTYX01. Next base: position 540 of record DTYX01000483.1, on the reverse strand, counting down.
GATAGCGATTATAGTCTTTTACCAATTGTCGTGCAAACTGGCAATACGCTATTTCATCTTCTGGGACTGCTCCTTTACGCGGCATATCATCAATCTGCTTGCCGAGATTCTCTATAAGCCCGATAACGCCTACAAGTTGACTCTGTGGACCAGCTTTGCCGCTTTTCACCGCGCCTGACAAACAGGTCAGAAGTTGACCGGATGCGATGTGGACTTCATGCATCTTGGCAAGCCGCTCTCTTCGGTAGTCATCTAGACCTTCAACCATGTTCGTCAGTTCTTTGTCGATTTCACTCATCCCCTGGATGGCTGCATCATCGCAAATCGCCTTTGCCTGACGGAGATAGTTGTTGTGCATATCCACGATAAAATCCCCCAGGACAATCGGCTGCGATGCCCCAGTGAGCTTTTCAATATTTTCCATACATGCTTTCAATTCATCTCGAAAATCATTTATTAACTTTATAAGGGTGATTGGGTCCGTTTGCATTTTTATTCCTCCTGGTATGTAGTGCATTGTTAAATTTGTTTTGATAAAGA
>DTYX01000482.1 GCA_012961655.1 Candidatus Poribacteria bacterium | reverse complement strand
CTCATTTTATCCCGAAGTTTGTTCGGGGCATCTTTGAATGTTTTGCGTGACTTGATTCTCAGATATGGAATCTGATTTCTCTCCAATGCCTCAATGCATTCTTCATCCACCAGGTATACACCAGACTCCTCCGTCCACACAACAGTTCCCGACCGCACGATGATGTCAAGCCCTCTATCTCTGTCGTCCTTCTTGAATGTGATCCGTTTCATAAACTTCACTCCTTTGAATTTGAAATTATTAACGGAAATTTTGCAAGGGGGCAAGAAGGCAAGGGCAAAAAAATAGCCCCTTTGCCCTTTTGCCCCTCTACCCCTTTACCATCTTGCCCCTTAACCTACTCTTTCCCAAATCGGAATGGTTCTCTCTTTGCCTGCTGGTCCAAGGATTACAGGCGGAATACCGGCAATTTCGCAGAGATACGTCAGCGCTCGCACTCTATCGCCCTCCACGCCCAAGACGTGATTGCACGGAAACACGCTGACAAATTCCTCGTAGGGGCAGTCCAATTTAGCGTGCAGGTGCGGCCAGGTGGGATTTGTTTGGGCGTTCAGTTTTCGGCGCGTTTCTGCATCTAATTCGAGCACTTCGCCTTTGACAATCACCATGTACGGTTCTTCATCCCACAAGCCCAATCGCGCAAACGTCATCTGTCCTGGGGCGGCGTCAAATTCTACGGACGCTCCGCCGGTTTTGAAATAAAACTCAAGGGCTGGATGGAAGGTAACCTTCGCGAAATTCTCCGCCGGATTCATACTGCGCGCGGCGAAGTAGCTCGGATGGTTGCCCGAATTGCACCAATCCCAGATGTCCAAATCGGGGTGATATAATCGCACGTCCATGAAAATCGTCGGCAGTCCTCCGCTGAGATATTTGAGCAGTTGCATGGTGACGGCGGCGTAAGTATCCGCTTCGGTGGCGCAGACGGTCGGTTCTTTCGGCCCGCGCCAATCGTAAGGGTCATTCATAAGCATCTCCGCCACGTCGCCGAGACAGACATATTCGGTGAGTTCGCGTTGTCCTTTTAATCCGCAGAAATCGAATCCTTTATCTTTATTGACCGCTTCCATCGCCAGGTAAAGCCGAATTTGAGTTTTTAACGTCTGCGGCGTCAACATCTTTCCATCGTATCTGATTCTATCGCCCAAAAGTTCCTCAAACCAAGAAAACCCCTTTTCCACTTCAGCTTCATCAATCTGCTCCATCACTTTTTCAAGCCAGAGTTGGTCAATCTGACGAACAGTCGTGCCGAGCGCTTTGATTGTCGGCGTCAGATGTGAAAACCCCGTCTCCATGCCCATTGAATGTCCGCCGTAACAAGCGTAGACTTCGTTTTTGATGGTCGTTACAGCCTCGCTTGCTCTGACCCAATCAATGACATTCATCTGTGTCTGTTCATCATCTATTTCGCCGATGATGCGGTGGGTTTTAAATCCCGCTTGCCTCAAAGCGCCATCCGTGGCGAGGAGTCCCACGTTTCCGGGAAATTCTCCATTGTTATTGGAAAGACTCAAAATGGGTAGGTCACGGCTGATGCTATTTATCAGTGGCCAGGCTAAAAATGGGAAGTTCCATACATTGTAACACATAATCAGTTGTTTAATATTGCTTTTAGATAACTCTTCGCCCACTTTCTGCGCGCTGCGTATGTCGTGGACAATCTCCGAACCGCAGATAACTTCATAAGAAGAACCATCGCAGTTATTCGCATTTTTTCTGATGATTCTCACCCACTCATTAACAACCGTCATATTTTGAGCATCTGTCTCAGTATGAACGTGTGGACGTTCGTCGGTCAACATAACAATACCAATTGGTGTTTTTCTCATAGTTTTCCCCCTTGAATTTTTCAGAAATCAAGTTTTTCCATCCGCCCATTCGACTGCGCCGACAATGTCACCATCGTGTCCATTGCCAGAAGCATCTCTGACAGTTTTTCCGTTGCCCTCGTCAAAAAGCCAGATGCCAACCGCTTCAGCATCTGTGACTTTCGACATCGTGAGAACAAAGACACTGAAACTCAAAAGTAAGATTTCATCTTACCTCCGAATCCACCCTTTTCCCCCTTCAATCTCCATCCTTGTATTCAACGCCGCGCACAGCTTTTGATACTTCTGTAGCGTTTTTTGCGCCGCTTTCTCGTGTAATAACTGCGGCTGATATTTGGCATCGGGATTGTCAACCCAAACCGGCGTCAATTCTATCTGTTTCAGTTTGCCATCTTGGAAGTAGAATTTCGGTATCACAATTTTGGAATGTTGCTTGTCATATAATTCAAAAATGAAGTCCGCGAGGCTGTAAACGATAGCTTTGCCCTTGTAAAGTTCGATTCCTTTTAATGCGTGTAATTGCTGGCCTAGTACCAAATCAGCGCCAAAATCAATAATATTGTGAGCGAAAAATTGTTGCCGCTCCGTGATTGTATCCTCCGATTTAATTACTCCCCAATGGATAGATACTACAACGATATCCGCTTCTTTTGCCGCTTGCGCAATATCTTGCTTCATCAGACTAAAAGACGCGAGCATAGGGCCTGGATGTTCTTCGTCGGCATATTGTGTGCTATATTGGCTTGTATGATAGTATGCTAAAAAACTTACTTTAGTATCCTTGACAGTTAGAACCGTGGGTTTTCGAGCTGCTTGCAAGTATGAACCTGCTCCTACTGTACCGACATTGTACTGGGAAAGAAATTTTATCGTATCCTCCAACGCCTCTGCGCCATAATCCATGATATGCGGTGTTGCAAGCGATAAGACATCAAAACCCGCGTTTGCCAAACCTCTTGCAACATCGTGAACTGCTCGGAAAGCGTATTCAGATTCAAATTTAGGCTCGCCGCGGTCGGAAATGCTCGATTCTAATGTACCAACTGTAATGTCCGCGTTTTTGAGCAAATCAGCAGTTCCAGCAAACAATGAGTCGGCCCCTTTTGTCTCAATAGTAAAGGTCAATTCACTGCCTATTGTGATATCGCCTACTGAAAGAATAGAAATCTCCGCAGCGTCTATTCCGGCATGAATCATCGTGAACGTCAAAAAACAGGCAAGAAAGCAATTCGTTATACGTATCACTTCTGATGCTCCTAATGATGTCTGTTGGAAATGAGGTATTCTGAATAACAAAATTTATTATATCACAAAAAGAATTAATAAGCAAGACGTAAGTTGTATCGTGATTTTGGTTGAACTGAAGAAGTGAATATGTTACAGTTTAATATTGAAGAATCAAAAAACGAGTAGTTCACAGTCACCTTTCATGTCCTTAGAGAATCCATGAATCATATTGATAAAAGATTGAACCAAGACGATATCACCCGAAGGGCCATCTTGATAGGTATAATTTTGGTCATTGTAAACGCTTACTGGGTTGGAATTGCAAGCGAACTTTGGTATTCCGTATTCAACCTGGTGAATCCATTCTCAAACGCAATTTTTACTCTCACCATCTTAATAGTCCTCAGTTTCGCTCTCGGCAGACTCTCAAAGAGGTTTTCTCTATCGCCCGCTGAATTGCTAGTTATTTATGTGATGGTTACGATGGTCACGACGATATCTGGGCACACGATGATGGCGATACTATTCGGGACTTTGAACCATCCGTTCTGGTTTGCATCGCCCGAAAACGAGTGGCAGAGTTTGTTTTGGCGATATATTCCGTCATGGTTCGCGGTCTCGGACACGGAAATACTAAAAGGTTACTTCCACGGAGAATCCACCTTTCATACCGTCCAACATCTCAAGGCATGGGCTATTCCCGTTTTGACTTGGTCCTCTTTCATATTCTTCCTTTACTTTTCGCTTCTGTGCATCACTTCCATCCTCAGAAAACAGTGGGTTGAGAACGAAAAACTTAGTTATCCGATAGTCCAACTTCCACTTACTATGGCGAAAGATGAGAAATTCTTCAGTTCAAAGCTGATGTGGATGGGTTTTGCTGTGTCTGGTACAATCCGGCTAGTAAACGGCTTTCATGATATTTTTCCTGTGATACCGCAGATTCCTTACGGCTATAGGCTCGATACATTCTTCACCGAAAAGCCCTGGAACGCCATCGGCTACACGAATATGTCCTTTAACCTGGCGATAGTCGGACTGACATACTTTATGCCGCTCGACCTCTCCTTTTCATGCTGGTTTTTCTTCTGGTTGACCAGAGCGGAGAGGGTGTTTGCGAACATAGTGGGGTGGAGGAATCTGTACTTGAATGAGCGAGCTTCGGGCGCCTGGCTGGGCATCGGTCTGCTCGCGCTGTGGGTTTCTCGACGACACATTATTTCGTTCGGCAAGCATGTACTCGGATTCGCTCGTATGGAAGATTCACGTGAGCCGATGCGATACAGGTCGGCGGCTTTTCTTTCTCTGACAACTTTCGTTATCCTCACTCTATTCTGCTATTTCGCCGGCATGTCCATCTGGGCTATCCTCGTCTTTTACCTGCTCTACTATCTCCTTGCCATAGCCATCGCGAGAGTTCGTGCGGAACTCGGTCCGCCATATCATGAGGTCATCGGAATTAATCCTAGGGGGATGATGATAGATATGTTCGGCTCAAGGAGGCTGCGTGGTGAGAATCTAACCATACTGACATTCCTCTATGCCTTCAACAGATGCAACAGGTCGCATCCAATGCCGTGTCAGATAGAAGCAATGAAAATTGGCGAACGAGCCGGGGCGAACAACCACAAGTTGCTCTGGGCGATGGCACTGGCTATAGGTATCGGCGCAGTGGCTACTTTCTGGTCATATCTACAAACATCCTATCATTACGGCGCTCTCGCCAAATTCCGTGGACATGTGGGTAACTTCGGATGGGAAAGCTTTAATCCCCTGCAAAACTGGCTTCAACATCCGCAATTGACGGATGCCAGAGCTGTGACTTTCATGGGCGGCGGATTCTTCTTTGTATTCTTCCTCTACGCGATGCGGACGAGATTTCTGTGGTGGCCGCTTCATCCGTCAGGATACGTCCTTTCCGGCGCGTCTTGGGGCGGTATGATATACTTCTGGTTTCCAGTGATGGTGAGTTGGCTTATAAAGTCTATCATCCTCAGATACGGAGGACTAAAAGCGCATCAAAAGGGCATTCCCTTCTTTTTCGGGCTAATTTTAGGTGATTATATTCCCCGTAGCATCTGGAGCATAGTGAGCCTGTTTCTCAACCTCTACATGCCCTCATCCGGCGCAGGTCATACGTTATGATAGTTTTCGTAGTCGTAGCTGTAGCCTAAGTTGCAAAACTTCGGCAAGATTTCGGGGCTTCGTGGTCCTTCGGATTCGGCAGAATTGTTGCCAATTCTGCTACCGTGGGAAATTTCTGATGTAAAGAGAAATAGATTGACTAAGGTCGGTTTATAATGTATCATATTATAAATACAATTAACCGGTTTTTTGAAAAAAGATAGTCTCTATACCAAAAATGGAGGGAAAAAATGCCAGGAGAAAACCTTTTGGAGATAACAGATGATAATTTTGAAGCAGAGGTGCTTCAATCCGACATTCCCGTTTTGGTGGATTTTTGGGCGACATGGTGTGCGCCATGCAGGATGGTATCTCCCATTATCGAAGAATTAGCGGATGAATACGCTGGCAAACTCAAGGTTGGTAAGTTAAACGTCGATGATAATGGCGACACAGCAGTGAAATATAACATTCAGAGCATCCCAACTATAGTGATTTTCAAAGATGGTAAGGAAGCACAACGAATTATGGGCGCTAGACCCAAGCAGGCATTTAAACAGGAGATTGATGCGATAATTTAACCGTGAAACGTGGAAGGGCAAAGAAATAAAGGAAGGATGGATGGGCTTCCATTTCTCCATCCAATTTCTAATTTACAGTGAGCAGGTTAGCTCGAATAAAGAGCTCGGAGGTGAATCATGAACAGAGATGATGCCATTGAACTTTTGCACCAATACACCAAAAACGAAAATTTACGCAAGCATGCTTATGCCGTAGAAGCGGCTATGCGCGCGTATGCGAAAAAATTTGGCGAAGATGAAGAGAAATGGGGCATCGTCGGATTGCTGCACGATTTCGATTATGAAAAGTATCCCACCGCCGAAGAACATCCGGCAAAAGGCGCGGAGATTCTCACAGAAAAGGGATACCCTGAAGATATTATCTACGCCATCCAATCCCATGCTGAATATCTTGGTTTAGAACGCAAAAGCTTGATGGACAAGACACTTTTTGCTGTTGATGAATTGACGGGGTTTATCGTTGCAGTCGCTCTTGTGCGGCCGTCTAAGAGCATCATGGATGTTAAAGTCAGCTCGGTAAAGAAAAAATTTAAAGATAAAGCGTTTGCAAGAGCAGTGAGTCGGGAGGATATTTACAAGGGCGCGGAGGAACTCGGCGTCGAATTAAATGAGCATATTGCGATGGTAATTGAAGCTATGCAATCAATTGCCGATGACCTGGGATTGGCATAGTCATTTCCAAACTATTAACCCCAAAGTTAAGAAAGAGCAATTAAACCACTTTACCAATCTGTCATGCTGAGGAATCCTTCGCAAGGTTTATCCTATAGCGAATCGAAGGGCTCAAAAGAGGTGTAAACGATGAATGCAGAAGCCATGACACTCGAAGAGTTTTTAGCCAACGATTACGAATCCTATGAATACGTCAAGGGGGGATTAGTGCCGATGTCTACCCCAACAATGGTCCATGGCGAAATAAGTTCAAATATCCATTTCTTATTGAGCGCTCATGTGCGTCAGCATCAATTGGGGAAAATCTACATAGCGGAGACTACATTTCAAATCGGGGAAAGTGGACGAAAACCTGATGTGGCATTTGTTTCACAGGGACGGCTTCCTGAAAATAGACATCAAGCCAGCCCTATTCCTCCCGACCTAGCAATCGAGGTTGTTTCGTCCAGCGATAAGGTTTACGACATTCAAGAGAAAGCATTGGAATATTTAGATGCCGGAACCCAAATGGTTTGGGTAATCGAACCGATTGCAAAGACAGTTACCGTTTACCGCTCATCAAGCGACATCAAGCTCCTTACCATCAACGATACCCTCTCAGGAGAAGAAGTCGTCGAAGGTTTTCAATGCGCCGTGGCGGAAATTTTTGAATGATGCCTGTTGCGTGAGGTGAGAAACAATTTCTCCATTATAACCATCGCTGTCGAGTTTTCAACTCTTGACGAGCATCTTTTTATTCTTCTCTTCGTGATGCTAAAATACAGCGGATGTACTGCTCTGAAACTTCCAGGTCTTTGATTGCTTCGGCAGCGGGCGCAATGGTTGGCTTGCCTTCGCTGATACATTCGACAAAGTGCCGCGCTTGTTCTCGGAATGCCCATCGTTGAGGGAGCATGGGACGGATGGTTTGTGGTTCATCGTCATCTCCAAAACCTGAGCTTTTGTAGATGACCAAATCGCCCGCGCGTTGCCGAGCCATCGGGGAAGGGATTTGAAGGTCTATTTTGCCGCCTTCGAAACAGATTTTGTAGAATTCCTCCCACCGATGCCGTAAACCATACGACGCCATCTCCAATGTGCATGGAACGCCGCTCTCGGATATAGCCACAAGAACTCGCAATTGAGGGTCTACATAAGTGACCTCGTAATCTTCATCAATTAAATAGCGCAACAAGTTCACCTGATGAATATAGAAGTTGATAAATCCGATGTACGCATTGCCCATCGCTTCGGACATCCACCCCGGAGGTGATTCACCAGTTTGCCCTTCGTAGGTCGGCGCTGGGTCGCCAAGATTGATGGGTGATTCCACCTCATACGTCCAATCGCCGCTGGGCATGGTGATGCGGACGTAAGTCATCTTGCCGCACTCGCCGGACGCCTTCCATTTTTGAATGGTCTGGCGCGCCAATTTCGCCGCTGGGTCATGGCGTTTCATGTATCCCACCTGATAAATGACGCCTTTCTCTTCCGCCAAAGCCGCCATCTTTTTTGCCGTCTCCGCACGCACACACATCGGTTTTTCAGTGGCGACGGGTTTGCCAAATTCAAGAATCTCTGGAATCAAAGCGTGATAAAGATTAAATTGCATAATGGCGACAACGGCATCTATATCCGCTGTCTGAAGCATCTCCGTGTGCGCGGAATACACCTCTTGGATTCCATAGCGCCGCGCTACCGCTTCGGCTGTATGCCGCCGTCCTTCTGCCAAAGCGACCAATTCACAATCTTCAATCGTGGCGTAATTGGAAATATGCGCCAGTTGCCCCATAAATCCAGCGCCAACAAAACCTATGCGAACTTTTTCACTCATAAATTCTCCTTATGTGCCTCGAAATTCTTAATCATATGCGTATCCAGCGTGGTTAAGCATCTACTCCGAGCTATTGATTAATCATCCGCGTGTTATATTTTTGAATGTACTTTATATTTTCCAGATTGTACGGATAGCTTTCATCTGGTGGATAAGGATAAGCGGACATCTTGTGGAAAGGCAGCGGGTTGACCGTTGTAGAGTAGGCGGTATTCGGGTCGCCATCTTTAATCCAGCCACTGCCGTACAGAACGAAATCCCGCGTCCATCCGGGCGGTAGCGTTGGAGCGGTGCGAGCGTCGAAACCTATGCTGATTTCATCGCCGTGAGACATGATGGCGTATTGATTGTCCGATTTTAAAAGTAAGGGTAGGACATCGCCATATCGGGTTAATCGTCCCCGCGGATGCCTCCAAGGGGGCGAATCACTGGCACTGTTATACTCATACAACATCGGCAATCGTCCATCGGGGCTATAAGATTTAGAATATCCGTACCAGTGGAGGTCAGCGCGGTGAAGTTTCAATTGAGTAACAGTCATCGGAAAATCTTCATCGACAACGGTGCTGACCAAGATTCTGTCCCAGTGGATTTCCATATTTGTGGTGATTTTGACGCGGTAGTCATCCGTCAAAAATTTGCCCGTCAGGTCGATTGTCGCGGTTTTATCGATGCCGGCGGGAAACCCAAGAGATGGAATGACGGTTTCCCATTCACCGCGCTTGTTTTTCACTTGCAAGTAAGGAGCTACTGTGTTCACAAATCGGTTCTGAGCGACAGCGAGGTTGTCAGTAGAACTCCCCCAATTGACCCAGCCGGTTAACAAAAGCAGTATCTTCTTGGCTTTTGAAAGAGCGCCAAGGTCAAGGATTACCGAATGTTCTTCTGCCATGCCAAGATAATTTATGGGCTTAACATCGGGATAAATTCTATCCCTTTCGCTGATAGCAGCTAATATATCATCTCCATTGTGGTCGATGGCTGAAACTGGCGGACGCGCGTTTTTCACCGCGTAGAGGTGAAATTCGGGAAATGGCGGCGAGAAGACGAACATTTCGTTTGGATAGATGTCCACATCGACGGGATGGTCAACCGCTAGCAGCCTCAACTCATCGAGGTATACGATTTCGTTCAGTTCTTGAGTGAGTTGCATGGGGTACAAGCCGTCTTTGGATTTAATTCGGTTTGCGTCAATTTTTACATATTCGTCGGATTCGAGCATAAGATAGGTATCCTCGTCCGCCAGCACGCCCAGCGCGGTTATATCCAAAAAGTCGGTGATAAATTTATACTGTCTCCCATCCCAGACGTAGAGATAAGGGCAAGAACCGGGAGGCCCCTCTTTCTCAGGAAGGGTCAGGACCTGATTGGCATCCACGTGCATCGAATTTTGCAGAATGCCGTTGGGCCATTCCACTCGGAGCGCGTCCAGTTGGGAGATTGAACCAATCCCAATATCCATAGTACGGCGGAGCAATTCCCGCTTCTGGTAAAAGATACCCGCTTTAGCCTCCAGTTTGGATGCAATCCCGTCGCGGTTATTTTTCTTCCCCGCTAACCTTAGTTTCAACCAATTATTCGCATTGCCGCCTTCGTTGCGTAGAATCGTGAGAGCGTTGTCCTGTTTGATTAAAATATCCGTATCGCCATCGTTATCGTAATCACCCGATATGAAATGCTGGCTATCTTTCAGTTGAATCTGACTCAACCCCGTCGCATCTGAAACATCATCGAAACGGCGATTGCCCTTGTTCCTGAATAAAAAGACTTTATCGGTTCGGTCCGAGGTTGAATCTCGAGCCAACAGAAACAGGTCGAGATAGCCGTCGTTATCATAGTCCAGAAAACCGGCGCTCAAAATTCTCTGCTCTGCCTTGAGAATCGCGCTGCTTTTCGATTCTCGCGCAAAACCATTGGGACTTTCATTGCGGTAAAGAACATTTTTACTACCTTCAGCTGTCGCCAGGTAGATATCCATTCGTCCATCAGCGTTGTAATCGCCAACCGTCGCGCTCAATCCACCGATTGCATCTTTGGGCATGATTTGTTCTGCAACATCCTTGAATTTCCCGCCTCTGAGATTAGAATACAATATATTCGGCGCATCTTCGTTGACGATGTACAGGTCGATATCGTTGTCATTGTCGAAATCGGTCGGGATTACCTGTCGGCTTTTGCGCGCCTCGCCGCCGACGCCGGATTCGTCGGTAACATCGGTAAATCCCCCATCGCCGTTGTTGCGGTACAGTGTGTTAGTTTGTCCGGGGAGGGTTTCAAGTTGAACGTTGTCCAAGGTTTGCGGCAGAGCGATATAATTTGCCACATACACATCCAAATCGCCATCGTGGTCGTAATCGACGAATGCGACATCGGCGCTACAGCCCAAATCTCCGACGCCGGCTTGAGCGGTTACCTCCGTGAAATGTCCATCGCCTTCATTACGGTACAGCATGTTAGCGCCCACATTTCCGACATATAAATCCAAATCTCCGTCGTTGTCATAATCGCCAAAAGCGGCTTTCAGACCAATGCCCGCATCACCCACACCCGCCTGGGCTGTTACATCCGTAAATACGTCGCTGCCATCGTTGCGAAAAAGCGAGTTTGGGCCGAAGTTGGTTACATACACATCAAGGTCGCCGTCGTTATCATAATCAGCGAACACCGTGCCGG
>DTYX01000481.1 GCA_012961655.1 Candidatus Poribacteria bacterium | reverse complement strand
GCAATTTCCGATTTCTGATGAAGTGAGAAGCAGAATATAAAAGAAGGCAATGGGGCATTGGGGTTGATGGGTTACCTCATTACTCCAACACCTTCTTTAAGTTGATTGAATCAAAGTTACCAGTTCTCACCAAATCGGAAGCATCAAGCCTAAACCAGTATAAATTGAAAATTGACAATTGAAAACAGTACCTCACACTGAATCCTGTAATGTACACGAGTAACGAATTTTCATGGGGAATTAGTTGACACTTACTTGATTTTTTGGTATAATATTCTAAGATTTCAGGGATTGAAGCATCTGAGATTAGTTGATTTGCAAATTAATTCTCGCAGATTATTTTCCCATGAGGTGGTGAAAATGCAATCCAATTGGTATGTGCTTCGAACGAAAACGGGTCATGAAGATAGAGTAAGGAGTCAGCTAGAGAATAAAACCGGATGTCTAAGTGTTTTACTTCCAAAGACCGAGGTTATGGTGACCAGAAGCGGAAGAAAAAAGAAGCTGCTGAAGCCTCTTTTCCCAGGGTACATTTTTGTGGAGATGGAACTCAACGATAATTTCCGTTATGAAATTAAAAATACGCCAGGTGTCATTAATTTTATCAGTTGTGGTAATGACCCTATACCAATTCGTGAAAATGAGATAAAATATATCATGACCCTAGTTGATGACGGAAAAATACCGCTTATGGAGACAACTTGTGAAGTGGGAGATATAGCTCAAATTGTCAATGGACCGTTCATGGGTGCAGCCGGAGTAATCAGTGAAATAGACATCAAGAGAAAGAAGATTAAAGTTGCGATAGATATTTTAGGAAAACAGGTTGCAATTGATTTAGATTATGATGATATTAAGAGTTCATAATATTTTTCTGACGCAGCTATGGTTATTAATGAGGTTCGGAAATTCGTAACAATAATGTTTCCAGTACATCTTTTCTTGTTGTCAAATCCAATTTTATCGATAGGACAAATATCGGAAAGTTATGAAAGGCGAGCAATTTCTGCTCGTCTTTTTCTGTTGTGATAATGAAATCGATTCCATCCACCTCAGCTTTGCTCAAAATCAATTTAATGTCTGCGAGAGTATATTTATGATGGTCGGGAAAATCAAGCAGCGTAATTTTTGCTATTTTCAATGAACGCAATGTGCTGACGAAAGAATCAGGATTGCCAATACCACATACGGCTAAAACGTTTTTTCCCTCCAAAAGTTCTAACCCCAAAATTGCCGTATCATCCATAGTACGTAATGAATAAGGTACATGCACGCTTTCTACGATGAGATGATGCGGCGCATATTTTCTAATCTGAGCGTAAACTGAGTTCAGATTACTGGTTTGGTCGACTCTGGTGAGCAAAATTATGTCAGCATGGCGTAAGGTTGATTTGGGTTCCCTAAGTGTCCCAGATGGCAAAATTCTATTAGTGCCGAAAGGTTGGGTTGCATCGACTGTAACTATATCCAAGTCCCTAGCTAATTTCCAATGTTGGAAGCCATCGTCGAGGAGGATAATATCTACCTGCCAACGTCTGATAGCTTCGAGCCCAGCCTCAAATCGTTCTTTCCCAATGAGTATGGGCACTCCTTTAAGTGAGCGCGCCAACAGATATGCTTCATCTCCAACTTCTTGGGGTGAGACCAATATTTTCTCACCATCGGAGACTATTGCAAACTTCCCGCGCAATGTGCTACGATAGCCTCTGGAAATTACAGCGACGCGCATGGAGGCGCGCTGCAATAACTGCGCGAGGGCAATTACCGCTGGCGTCTTCCCCGTCCCTCCTGCGACGATGTTGCCAACGCTTATGACGATACACGGAAGTCGTTTGGATTTAAGAATGCCCTGTTCATAGCAGAATCGACCCGCCATTACAAGCAAATAGTACAACCAACTGAATGGCAGAAGCATTATGCAAATTAAAGTGGGAACAATCCCGCGGCGGCGGCCAGTAACGACTTGATAAATATAAGCGAATCGACAACGCATAAGTATTTTTTAGCCACTGATTAACTTGACAATGTTAAGCAGTAAAGAGTAAAACGTTTCACGGACAATTGATTTTAGTAACACCACTCTGTCATATCGTTTCGTTTTCGACATTTTCTTCACTCCTTCCCCTCATCGCTGTATTCAGCACTAACTTCGCTGTTCTTTCAACTGCCCCTTCAGCCCCAAGCTGGTCGCGAATTTTGGCAAGTTCAGCTTTTTGTCGTGCTATCTTTTTCGGGTCAGATAAAAGTTCTATAGCGATTTTAGAGATAAGTTGAGGATTTGCCCGCGATTGAAGGAGCTCTGGGACGATTTCCCGTCCGGCTATGATATTCGGCAAGCCGCTATATGTCAGTCTGACGAGTGACTTCAGTATAATCCACGTTGAAAACGATACTTTGTAAACAATCATCATCGGCGTCAACATCAAGGCAGCCTCCAATGTCGCTGTGCCTGAAGCGATACACATTAAGTCACACGCACGCATGACGTTGTACACTTCGCCCTCGATGACTTGAACAAAGGGCATTTCAGGTAGATTTGCCTTAGAGATAGTCGGCGCAAGAGGCAGCGGGAATTGACAGGTAGGGATAACTTTGCGGATGCGATGCGCCACTTGTAACATCACAGGCAAAAGCCTATCGACTTCTTTGCGTCTGCTGCCTGGCATTAATCCGAATACAGGTTCATCGGGATTCAAGGAAAATCGCTCTTTGGCTTCCCTCTGACTCAAAGCGCTCTTCGCAAAATCCAGCAGTGGATGTCCCACGTAGGCCACGTTAGCGCCAGCCTGTCGGTAAAATTCCGCTTCAAAGGGAAAGATTGAAGCGACAACGGTTGTGATTCGCGCAATTTGTCGCGCCCGATAACGACGCCACGCCCATGCTTTCGGTGGGATGCAGTAAATTATAGGAATACCTAGCTTATGAACATAGCGGGCTAATCGCATATTAAAGTCCGGGAAATCTATGAGTACAAGGGCGTCGGGGCAACGACTTGCGGCAATTTCCTTCAATCGATTCAATCTCTTCCATAAATCGGGAATTGAACTAAGCACCTCGCTGAACCCCATGACAGTGGAACCCGCAATGTTATATTCCAAATCCATCCCAGCCTGAAGCATCAAATCGCCCCCCATCCCAAATAACGCTACTTCAGGCATCAATGCTTTTATTTTTGCCGCTACTCGTGAAGCATATAAGTCGCCAGATGCTTCACCTGCGACGAACATTATTTTGAGCATCTCTCAAATCCATTACCATTTAGCCACTTCTTAACATCCGGCTTTTCGGTCGTTCATTTCAATTATCGTGTTAGGCGGTGGGTTTACCAGATTCTGTTTGTCTTTCGTAGGTTTCTTTCTGTTATCTCTTCATCTGAAATCAGTTCTATTCCTTCTTCTCTCAGTAGAGCTGCCGTTACTCCATCTCCCTTAATGAGCATACCGGAAAAAGTGCCATCATAGATTCGATTTACTCCGCAGGATGGACTTCTCGCTTTAAGAATAGCAAGTTTAACACCGTTTTGTTTGGCAATATTCAAAGTTTTTCTAGCCCCCTCAAGGAACTCTTGCGTTACATCTTCACCAGTTGGTGATAGCACCTTAGCATCTCCTTCGACAACCTCTTTCCCCGTTCCTCCTGTAATTTCATAGGGACCTCTAGGGATAGATAACCCACCCAATAATTCTGGACAACACGCTACAAAACTGCCTTTGTCTGTAATGAATTCCAGGACATCTTTATTCAAACTATTTGAGCCGTTATATTTGCAATCAACCCCTAAAAGACAGGCTGACACAAGAATCATAGTGGTCTCCATTTTGGGATAAAAGTTCGTGTTCGGTTAAGAAGCGGGGTGTACCGGGCCGAATTCCTCAATCCACTCCTTGATGCTTTTGAGACGCTCAAGGTTTGCATTTGGCGGCACATTGTAGGCGACACCCAGGATGAGGTGGTCGCCGTTGCCAAGCGCGGCAAACAGTTCGTCCATATAAGCCTCGAAGGTCGAATCATCCATAGAGTCTTCCAGCAGGGCAACAGAAGGAATGCCGCCCCAGACAGTTGTTTTAGATCCCATACCTATTCGTATTTCGGACAGTGTGCATTGGGTCATGGGAGAAGAGCAGACCGACTCAGCCACGTCAAATCTGCAAGCTGGATATAGATGGAGCAGACCGTGGTTCTCTCCGTCGGTGTGTGTCAGGAGATATTTACCCGCTGTATGTAACCCATCACTAACTTTTTGCAACCAGGGAGTGATTTCTTCTTCAAAGAAGGGAGGCCAGGTCAAATCTTGGTCGTAGTTGGCTCCCTTCCAGTCTTCCAACCTTCCATCCATCCAATTACCTAGTTAATGAATAGAGGGTTGGAATCATATTAAAGTAAGGTTTTCGATGTACTGATAGTATTACGTCCCATTTGAAAAAGAAGATTATTGCGCTTCTTGAACTTGCACACCTCTCTGCCCGCCGCGCCGCAGTTGGTCGAATTCAGCAAATCCTCTCTGTTGGATGGCTTGATTCATTAATTCGATATTTTTACGGTAATCAGCTTCGCGCCTCCGCTTTTTAGCCGGCGCGCTTGCCTTCCCAACTTCAGGTGCGCCAAGCCAACGCTTTCCTCTATAAAACGCATACCGATTCTGTTCATCGCGTGCGATTACCGTAGCGTTGCCGCGGATATCGTCGGCGATGAATATGCCGCGCAAATCAGTTTCGCCGGATTTGAACTGCTTATCAGCCGAGCCGATGGCTTTTACGTGCACGTCCTCGATGAAATTTCCCGTTTTAGTATCGCGAACGTTAACGCGGAGGCGCCCGCTGCCGACATCCTCCTGAACTTCAATTTCAATTGGCGTAATTAACACCAACCCGCTGGCGAATAAATCGTCGCCGCGACAGATGACCAGATACGCTCCTTCGTCTCTTATATCGAGCTTGATTTTCCGCTCCTTGTCGGTGTAATCTTTGCCGTCGCCCAGAGTTATCTTCTCGCTGACTTCCGGTTCGATGCCCGCCAATTGAACCTGGGCAATCTTTCCCAAATCTCTTTCTCGCAAATACAGTTTCATCAAATCAACGCGATATATTTGCAATGTTGCCTCTCTGATGTTGCGATATTTCAATGAAATCTCCACGCCATTAGCGTTGGAATCTCCTGTCTGCGCGGACGGACGGAAGATATTCACCTCTGGCAGCGATATCTGTTTCCGTTCAAAGTAGGAGATTGATTCCCGCGCGTCGGGGTATCTATCTTTGACTTTCTCGTACCATTCTATCGCCAGTTCTGGCTCGCCTTGGGCGTGATAAATCTGTCCGATGATATATCTCGCCAACTCTTTATCCTCACTTTCGCCGTCCGCGACCGCTTTGGCGGCTTTGACCGCCTGGTCGTATTTTCGCTGTGAGAACAACCCCAGCGCCTCGACATACTGGAAACTGTTCAGATAGTCGCTTTTGGGATAACGCTTGATGCCCGCCTGACAGAGGCTGACCGCCGTCGGAAAATCCTCGAGGTCGAGAAAGAGATTCGCCATCGAAAAGGTGGCGTCATCTGCAAGCGCATCTTCTGGATACAGCGTCAGAAATTGCGATAACATTACGATGGTTTCTTTCAGCATCTCTATTTTTGTAATCTGGCGTTGGGGCGAATCAAAGGCGTGTTGCGTAAGCAAGGCTTTGGATAGTTGCTCCGCTTCGGGGGCTTTGGCGTAGAGCGCTTGCGACAGGGCGAAGTATGACGATGTTACCTGGGGCGTATCGGGATATTGAAGCCAGAGACGCTTTTGAAAATCAATCGAACTGAGGAATTGCCCTTCATCTTGCAACACCGCGCTGACGTTGGAATCGTTGACGAAACTGGCGTCAATCGTAGCCTTGTAGACAAGATACGCCCTCTCGAATTCCCCCATTTCCCGATAGGCGCGTCCGACGACCAAAATCTTGTCAAATGGAATATACAGTTCGGGGAATCGTTCGCGGAGTATCTCAAAATACTCGACGATTTTTCGAGCATCGTAGTATCCCTCTTCGGCGCGCATCCACAATAACATACGCGCAAGCTCACGCTCATTATAGCGCTGATTCCGATTGTATAATTTTTCCAAAAACCCCAACGCTTCAGCGTATTTTCCGTCGTCGAAATGCGCTTTGCCGAGTTCATACAGTTCGCTGTCGTTCATCCTATATTCGTCCTTCGACTTTTCGCCTGACGCTAAGACCGTGATGGTATCGCCGGCGTTTTCAGCCTCAAATATACGCATCTCGCCTGGGCGCATTGCGTCGCGTATAACCGTCGGCATGACTCGATATGCGCCTGGCGCGTAGCTTATCAGTTGATACCGATAATCTTTAACTCGCCGTTTGGGGGGATAATAGAATGTAATCACGCCGTTGCCGACTTCGTAGTATTGCTGGTTTCCTGAGACTGAGCCTTTGACCAACATCGTGCCAGCGGGCAGATATTCGTCAATCACAAGATAGCGATTGGACGTATATTCCTGAACATCTACTGTTACGTAGGCGCGCGTTCCATCTTCCAGTTGCGTAATTTCGCTCGTGCTTGAAGCGACCCGCCTGCCGCGGTATTCAAGCGGGGCGTGGTAGTATCTGCGCGAGCTTATGAACGGGCGGTCCCACGATTTCGGGTCGATAATTTCAGACGAGAAGCCGCTCAGCGTAACCGCATAAGCGTAAGCGCCGCGCCCCTCAAATACAAATTCTATTTTATTCTGTCCATCAGCAAGTCTATCTGATGGCGCGTCGATAAGTATCGTCGGTTGTTCACCGCGAACGACCGTAGATTTTATCTCCTTACCATTGACCGAGATTTTAAGGCGATAGTCGTTTTGTTCAAATTGCGTTCGCTGGTAGTAGACCGCTAAAGCCGCGACGACGGGTCCTTTCGCCTTGTAGGGCGAATATCCATAAAATGTGCGTTTTGAGAGCAGATATTCCAGAGCCTGTTTCACGAGGGGTGAGTTTGGGCGTACCGCTTCCAGCGCCAGCAATACTAACGCCGTGGTTTCGACTTCGTTTGTCGTTGAGAGACGCCGTTCTGGCAATTCGTCGTTTGAGAACGACTGCCAGTAGCAGATATTGACATCTCCGCTCTTGTCCTCCTTTTTTAGCTTTTCAAGCACATCGAGGATTTCGCCGGCGATTTCGTTTCGTTTAAGATTGACAAAGATGAGCGCGGTATATGCCAAAGCCGACGGACTCATCCTGTTGCGGTTGCGATAAAGCCTATTGGCGTAGGCGAAATCTGCCTGTCCAAAGCGCGATAAGGCATGGAGAATCACAGCTTTGGTTTCATCGTCGTTCGGTTCAACTTTGCTGAAAGCTCGCTTGAGGTACGCCGTTCCTTTTTCCATCGTCTGGTAATTTACGCTGACGCCAACCCGCCGCGCTTCAGCCAAGCCCCACATCGTCCGCGAGGTGACGCGAACATCGCTTGATTTTTCGCGGACAACATGCCCCCAACTCCAACCGCCGTCATCTCCTTGAGCGACCACAAGCCGCGCTACGAGTGAGCGGGCGTATTCCAGAAGCGCGACGTTGTCGGTGGGACTGCCGCCGACAATTTTGACGTAATCGAGCGCGTGAGCGGCGGCGAGCAAGTCGCTGCCTGCGGCGCCTGGCATCGGAATGATGCGGTGTATTCCGGCAGAACGCAGACCGGATTTTGCCATAGCCAAATCGAATATAAGCCGCGAGACGCTCGGTCCGACGTTAATTGTCATGCGTTTGCTCGCATAGTTGTGCCCCTCCGGTAATTGGACGAAAACGGTCTCATCGCCGAACGATACGCCGCTTTTGCTGTCGGCGTATTCCATCCCCCAAGGGCGAATCGGAAAAGCGCGGGCGACTGCATCGGTCATCTCGCTAGCCCTCGCTACAACCTTAACTTTTACTTCTCGTCCGGCGGAAATCTCTATTTCGTCGAACACGATTTCGACGACGGCGTTTTTCTGGATTTTTCCTCCCCCTTTATTAAAGGGGGCCGGGGGGATTAACTTTTTAATCTTCACTATCTCTTTGCCATCAATAGCGAGCGTCAATTTGCAGTCAACCTCTCCGGCGAAATCCGTCAGGTTGTGTATGCGAGCTAAAACGCGGATTTTATCGCCTTCGGTAACAATCGACGGGGTTTTGAGGTCAACGAAGAAATCCTTGCGCGTGATGATATCTGTCTTCGCTTGCCCGACGAGCGTCTCTACGGTACAACCGCGAGTGGTCAACCGCCATTCGGTGATTTTCTCCGGCAGCGGTATCCTCACTACGGCCTTGCCATCGGCGTCCGTCACGATAGCGGGAATCCAATATCCAGCTCCGGAGAATTCCTCTCTCGCCCTGATTTGCGCGGTGCTTATTCCGCCGAGTTCCTCTGGTGTCGCTATCCCTTTTTGGATGACAATAGGCGGTCTTCTTTTGGGCTTAACCACGGCTGTAATCCTAGCATACTTTTCTGATTCTGCCGACTCACTCCTTTCAAGCGCAACACCAGCCGCTAATTTGTCTTCCTTTAACGCCAGGTCTCTAGCTGCATCCGCTACGCGCTGACGTAGTTCCGCTTCCTTTGCCGCTAATTTCAGCCTATCCTCTTCCTCCTGTATCTCCTTTACCACTTGCTGCGTCACTGCCTGATAGCGGAAATCGCAACTTGATGATGTGCGCATTGCGGGGTGAATACGACGTATTCCTTCCTGGAAAAAACGAGTTATCGGTTCGAGGTTATCAGGATATATCGCGAACAACGCTTCTTCCACCAACGCCAACGAAAGCTCAGCTTTGACGGGTTTGCCGAGTTGGTCAGTCGCGTTGATTTCTATCTCGGCTTCTTCGCCCGGCGGGTAAAATCTCTTCCGCGGTTTTATCGAGACCAGCAGTTGCCTTTCGACGGTGAAGTCTTTCCCCGCCTGTCGGAGTTTTTGTCCATCAATTGCCGCTACGGCGAGATGAAAATTCGGAAAATGTTCATGCCCGACGGTGAATTCAAGCTCATTCCACCCTTTTTTCAAAGGCACTATTCTGTAACGGATGATGCCTTCGCCTTCGAATGTCACTAACGCGAGCGTCGGTTTCAAGCGGGAGTGAACTCGAATTTTCTCCGAACCGCCGACCTTTAAATCCGTTCGTTCGGCGAATATACGCAACTTGATGGCATCTTCGTCATCGGAGATGGTAACGCTGTTTTCGCCCGATACCGGCTGCCCGAATCGGTCAACGCCCGACGCGCGAAGAACATAGACGCCTCCTTTTTCCAAATCCAGTTGAACCCCGCCTTTGCCGGTTTTGTCATCTGTGATAATTTTGTGTTCTCCCACTTTGACTTCAGGGTAAGGTCTTGCTTTATCGCCTTCTATCCAGGGAATTTGAGATAGGATGGGATGGGATGTTGGCTTGGTCACTCTAAAAACAGAGAGCGTCAGTTCCTTTCCCACTGGTTTGTCGTCAGCGCCCGTAGCAGAAACGGTTACATCAAATGGTTCACCGGAAAGAACGACTTCTGCTGATGGAGTTACCCTGATGGAAAATCCCAAGTGAGCGAGAAATACAGCATCCTCCACCTGGACGTTTTCCCCTTCGATGCTTCCTCTAAATTTCAATTCCATCCCAGGTTGCATTGATGTCGTATCGAAAATGACCTTTAGTTTGCCTTCAGCATCGGTTGGTTCAGTGTAACTTTGGCCATTGGGCAATTGGTATCGAATCGGTTTATTCCTCACCGGCTGACCGTAGTAAAAACTGGCGGCAAACGTGGCTTCGATTTTTTCGCCGCGGAAATAGATGCGCCGCGGAAAATCGATGGTCAGTTTCATCTTTTCCAGTTGAAATCTCTGGACTTGGAAAGAGCCAACGTACACTCTGTTTTCATCGAGCTTGTCCCCTTCATCCGTCAGAATTGTTGCTACAGCGGTGATGCGATATTCGCCCAACGGCGCGTTTTCATCAAGGCTCATCTCTGTGCTAAAAGTGCCAAATTCGGAGATTTGTAGTTCCTCTTCTCTAAGCAAACGTCCTTTTGAATCCACGATGGAAAGTTTATAAGTAGCACCCGAAGGGACGACGTAGACGCCATTTTCAACGTCCCGAACGACACCGTGAATGAATACTTTCTGTCCGGGGCGGTACGCCGGTCTATCGGTGTACAGATAGCCGCGCGGCGTCAAGCCCTCGCTCAAACTGAGTCCGGTGATATCCAGCAAATTTGAGGCGACGTTTCCATCTTTGATGACAAATACGGAGGCTTGAGGTACGATATTCAGTTCATCCAACCGTTGGTGAAATACCCCATCATCGCCGGTTTCGCCTTCGCATATCACTTTTGTTCCATCGCTCACCAAAACTTTCGCTTGTGATACAGGTTCTCCTGTGAGCATATTCTCGGCAAAAACCAGCGTCTCTTTATGCGATGTCTTTATGATAGCGTCGATGTCGCTGCGAATCACCAGGGTAGTCGCCTCAAGGTCGGTTTCACCGACGTTCACTGCATAGACGCCGGCGCCATCCATCGGGATTTCAATCTCTTGCGTAAATAACCTGTGCTTTTGATAGTCTGGAACTTTATATTCCCAGGTTTTGTTTGGGGCGATTAGCGCGATGTCCAACTGTTCGACACCCGTTATTCGGCGCATCTTGCGCCAGTAGGATTCGAGGTTCAACTTGTAGATGCTGACGGTAACTTTTTCGATGTTGCGCAAGGTCACTTTCACGCGCGCCGGTTCATCCGTGCGGAAAACTCGTTCGGTAACTAATTGAAGTTTTTTATCTGTCATCTCAGCAATTCGCTGTTGAGCTTTACTTTGCCATGAACCCCAATTGAGCTCGCGATAAGATTCAACGGCTTTCTCAAGGTCGCCGAGCTTTTCTTCGTAAATCCGCCCGATTCTGAACAAAGCTAAGGATGATTCCTCGGTTTGGGGATATTTATCGACCAGTCTCTCCCACTCGGAGATGGCTTTTCGGAGTTCGTCCGTCTCCGATGATTTATTCTGTTCCGAAAGGTGGTAATGAATCTGTCCGTAAGCGAACATGATTTGTCGGCAGCGCGCATCGAGCGGATGCTCGGCGAGAAAAGCGTCCCAAACTTTCACCGCCTCGTCGTATCTTCCCTCGGCTATCAAATCGACGCCCGTTTGGAATTCGGAATCGACGATTCCCCGCTGTGCGTTAGTCCACTGAGGCCCGTCTGGAAACTGTTTTATATACTTCTTCCATGCTTCGATAGCGGCAGGATAATCTTTCTGGGCGAAGCGAATCTC
>DTYX01000480.1 GCA_012961655.1 Candidatus Poribacteria bacterium | reverse complement strand
ATAAGCTGTACCACTTCAGGTACAAAAGCTTGTCCGACTTCATCAATATATTGACCAATCAGTTCTTGCACCTGGTGAAGCGTAAAGTTTCCGAGTTCAAACTCATCTTGGATGTTAAAAGGAGAAACGCTCTTGACGCCGACAATACCAACGCTGTGAATCGACTTCTTCCCCACGCTGTGATAAATCCTTCTGAGGGTGTGTAGAAAATTCCTCAATTCTATTTGCGGAATGCCATCAAATTCGTCGATAATAATCACGATTTTTTTATCGAGCAACCGAAGAGATAGTTCAAGAAAAAATTCCTCAAACGAGAGATGGTCGTCTATCACGTAATTTTTGACAAAAGTCTCAATTTCAGCAAAATTATCTATTGATAATGTCCTCAACCTGTTGATGAGATGTCTTGATAAGATTCTTTGCACGTCCTGATAGAATCTCTCAGATGGCACATCGGAGTAGACTTCAAAGTCCAACGCCATTGGGAGATACGAAGCATCTTCCGCCAGCTTATCAAGCGCTTGGCGAAAGAAACTGGTCTTGCCGGTTTGTCTGGGAGCAAAGATGACGATATACTTTCCGCGCTCAATTCTTGATAAGAACTCAGTCGTTTCTTCATGTCTCTCAACGAAATAGTTTTCGGAAGGAATGACCGGGCCGGTCGTTTGGAACGTTCTTGTTAGCCTCCTTTTTCTGTCACATATCGTTTAACAATCGCGGAACTATCCACACTATAC
This sequence comes from Candidatus Poribacteria bacterium, assembly GCA_012961655.1. GTDB lineage: Bacteria > Poribacteria > WGA-4E > DTYX01 > DTYX01 > DTYX01. The sequence goes on along the minus strand of DTYX01000480.1, from coordinate 3,508 downwards.
GTTGCCATTTATTCACGTCGGTCTTCGATAATTATTTCAGAAAGTGGTTTGCCGACAGAAGCTTTTTGGGCAAGTGCCTGTCGGCGTTCAAGTGAAACATGGTATGTTAGCGCTTCGAGTTCTGGCCCGAGCTTATCCTCTGGTACAGCGAATAAATCACTTTCACGCAGAAATTCCCCACAGAAGCGTAAAGCAAATGGCATAACTGAGGCGTGCCGCTACAACAGATAATCTCCGTTTACTATGTAATGTACCAATGGAACGCTCTGAGCGGTGGGAATGTAATGCGTGTTACGTGTTCTGTCTTACGCAATACGCAATACGTTTCACGCATCATCCCATCCGACTGAAGCTAACTCGCACCAAACATTAAAGTGTCTACGAGTGTTTGGTGTCTAACTGTTACACCCGCTCCACACTAATTACAGCGACCTGGTCATTTACCTTCCACTCTTTCACAAACGCCTCTGGACCAGGCTTTTGCACAATCTCTAACGCTAACGTTTCGCCCATGATATAATCTCGGTGAGTTGCGAGAGCATTTTGGACGATTTCCATTGATTGGACGGAGATTTTGATGCGGTCGGAGACGTGGAAATCGGCTTCCTTGCGCATCAACTGGATCTTGTTGACCAATTCACGAGCGAAACCTTCCGAAATCAATTCATCTGTCAGTTCCGTACAGAGAGCGACGAAATATGAACCTTCGGCTTCTACTGCATAGCCGAGTTTGCTTGTCAGAGTCACCTCGACTTCGTTTTTCGTTAGATGGAAAGTTTTGCCGGATGCTTCGACCTTCAGTTCATCGTATAAATCCAACTCTCTCTTTGCCGCTGATGGGTCAAGTGATTCAATCGATTTAGCCAAAGTTGGCGTTAGCTTGCCGTATTTTGGACCGAGCAGTTTGAAATTGGCTTTCAGTTGGAAGGTTGCAAATTGCCCCACATCCTCTGCGAAATTGACTTCCTTGACGTTCAGTTCCTCAAGAATCAAATCCATCAATCGTGAAACGGATTCTCGTTCCGCATCTGTGTGCGTGCTGACCGTAATCGCAGCAAGCGGCTGTCGAATTTTAACTCCAGCGCGGTTACGGGCGGCTCTGCCCATGACAACGAAACGACGTACTTGCTCCATATCCGATTCCAACTCTTCATTGATTAGACTCTCGTCCGCCTCCGGATAGTCGCACAGGTGGACGCTTTCGGGCGCATCGGGTTCAATCGATAGAACGAGATTCTGGTAAATCTCTTCAGCGATGAACGGCGTAAACGGCGCCAATAGTTTCGCCGTGCCGACGAGAACCTGGTAGAGCGTGTTGCATGCGACGGGTTTGTCAACGCCGACTTTCGTTCCCCAGAATCTATCGCGAGAACGGCGGACATACCAGTTGCTCAGTTCATCGACAAATCCGGCAATTGCTCGCGTTGCAGTTGTAATCTGATACTGTTCCATCTCATCGCGCACCTTCTTCGTCAGACTGTGAAATCGAGATAGAATCCATCTATCCATCAATGGACGTTCGGAGACGGGCGGATTGTCTTCTGCGGGGTTGATGCCATCGACGTTGGCATACAGCACTAAAAATCCGTAGATGTTATAAAGCGTACCCATGAACTGCTTCAAAGTCTCGCTGACCGCCTCCTCGCTGAATATACATGGCGTCCACGGCGGGCTTACAGTGTAGAAATACCAACGGAGCGAATCTGTGCCCTGCTTATTGATGACTGACCAAGGGTCAACTGCATTGCCGCGACTTTTGCTCATCTTCTGTCCATCCGGTCCCAACACTAACTCATGGCAGAGACAATGTTTGTATGTCGGCTGGTCGTATAGAAACGCGCCTGTAACCAAAAGGCTGTAAAACCAACCGCGCGTCTGGTCAATCCCCTCAGCGATGAAATCCACCGGGAAATTCTCTTTGAACAGTTCCTGATTTTCAAACGGATAGTGCCATTGGGCGGTGTGCGCGGAGCCTGAATCGAACCAGCAATCTCCGACATCGGGAATCCGATGCATCTGTGCATTGCATTTGGGACACTCCAATACAATTTCGTCGATGTAGGGACGGTGCAATTCGATGTCATCAGGAACTCCATTGCCCATCTCCTTGAGTTCTTCGATACTGCCGACGCAATGGACATATCCACAACTGCATTTCCAGATAGGCAATGGCGTACCCCAGTAACGCTCACGGCTCAAAGCCCAATCGACGTTGTTCTCCAACCAATCGCCGAAACGACCGTTTTTGATGTATTCGGGATACCAGTTGATTTCCTGATTTTTCTCTAACATTTTATCTTTAAATGCTGTCGTTTTGATAAACCATGAACTGCGCGCATAGTACAACAGCGGCGTATCGCAACGCCAGCAGAAAGGATAATTATGCTTATACATCCCGCTTTTCAGAAGTAGTCCACGTTCCTTAAGATTCTCGATAATTTTTGGGTCAGCATCTTTGACAAATTGCCCCGCCCACGGCTCAACTTCAGGGGTGAAATTGCCTTCGGTATCGACCAGTTGTACCACCGGCAAATCGTACTTCTGCGACATCTCATAGTCGTCCTGCCCGAAAGCAGGAGCCATATGGACAATACCCGTACCTTCATCAAGAGTGACAAAATCTCCTTCGACGACGTAGTAGGCTTTCCGGAATTCGGAATTACGTTCCAGTTCGACAAATCGGAACAGCGGCTCATATTCCCAACCGAGCAGATTACGGCCGCGAAAAACTTCTTGCACCTCGGGGATTTCGTGTCCAAAAACTACGCCCAGCAATTTTTTCGCCAGGATAAGTTTGTCGCCGTTGTATTCCACCTGCGCATATTCGTAATCCCCACCGACAGCTAACGCAACGTTCGAGGGCAATGTCCAGGGCGTGGTCGTCCAAACGAGGAAGTATGTGTTTTCCTTACCTTTGACAGCAAGTTTTACGAAGATGGATGGGTCTTCAACTTCCTCATACCCTTGGGCGACCTCATGACTGGAAAGGACAGTGCCGCAACGCGGGCAGTATGGCTGAACCTTGAGTCCCTCATACAGCATCCCTTTTTCCCAAAAGCGTTTATAAATCCACCAAACGCTCTCGATATAATTATTATCGAGTGTGATGTAAGGATTATCCAAATCGACCCAAAAAGCGATGCGTTCAGTCAAACGACGAAATTCCTGTTCATAGGTGAAGACATTCTCCTTGCACTTTTCGATGAAATTTGGGATGCCGTACTCTTCAATCTCCCGTTTATTTTTGATACCCAATCGCTTTTCAACCTGAAACTCAATGGGCAGACCGTGAGTGTCCCAGCCTGCTTTTCGATGCACATAGTGCCCTGTCATCGTCTTGTAGCGACAAACACAATCTTTGAAAATCCTCGCCAATACGTGATGCACACCCGGCATCGCATTGGCAAACGGCGGCCCCTCTAAGAAAACAAAGGGCGGGTCATTTTTACGCTCCTCCATGCTTTTTGGGAAAATGTCATTCTGCCGCCAAAAATCTAAAACTCGTTCT
>DTYX01000479.1 GCA_012961655.1 Candidatus Poribacteria bacterium | reverse complement strand
TCGTTTTTTACTCGTTCCTTTTAGACACCCAATTCCTCCATTAATTGACTCGGAAAGGAAAATAATTCGAGACAATATTTCAAAACAAATTTAACAGTGGTATTATACTGTGAAATAAGTGTGCTGAGACATTTGAGAAACTCCGATGAATGCTGTAAGAAGTGCAAGAATACTCAGTGGTGAGAAACCCTGCGTCAGCAAGCCCTTCAATGGGCGGATGAACCGCCCTCGCTCCTGTTGCAATAACGGCTTTTTTGAAATGTAACGTCTTACCAGCGGCCTCTACGGTATTGTGGCCTGAAAATCGACCTTCGCCAAGGAATACATCCACCCCCATTTCCCGAAATCTTTTGGCGGAATCGTGATGGCTGATGCGAGCGCGCAAACGCCGCGTGCGTTCCATGACAGCCGGGAAATCCACTTCTGTTCCTTCGGGAACGGGCAACCCAAACTCACCTGCGTGTCGGATGTCAGCATAAACTCGAGAAGATTAGACTTTATCGTATCAAAAATTAGTGCTTTTGTCAAACGAAAATGAGGATAAATCAAAGTTTCATTTTTTTATTGACATATTTCTCGTTCCGGATTATAACATTACAATCGTTTGCAGTATCATGCGCGCCCTAATACGTTTATCAGATTAAGCGAAAACCAAGTTCCGTAGGGAAACATTGTTCCAAAAGAGTAAAGGAGAAAGAGGATTTTTGTGTCCGGGTGGCTATGAGGGAAGATATGCTGTCTCTAAGGGAAAAAACCAATCGGGTAAGTTGGCGAGCGATTCTAATTGGATTGCTGTTGATTCCCATTAACACCTATTGGATAGCTATGACGGAGATGGTATGGTCTTCGCTGCACTTCACTGCCGCGTCGCTGCCGCTGAATGTCGTTTTTATTCTGCTGTTTCTGATTTGGTTAAACCTTCTGATTAAATTCATCGCGCCCAATTTTATTCTCTCTCCAGGCGAATTGCTCACCATTTATATTATCTTAGCGGCATCCAGTGCCATAAGCGGATACGATAGCATGGTGGCGTTGATGGGAGTTATCCCGCATGCTTTCTGGTATGACACCGTAGAAAACGACTGGGCTTCTCTATTCCACAATTATATCCCAAAGTGGTTGGTGGTCAGCGACAGAAAGGTTGCTAGAGGTTTTTATCGCGGTGAGGTGTCGTTCTTTAACGCTGAAAATATTGACCGCTGGATTACACCCATCATCACCTGGTCGGTCTTCATCGTTCTTCTGATTATCATAATGTTGTTAATAAATGTTATAATCAGAAAACAGTGGATTGAAAGGGAAAAACTGACCTACCCGATAATTCAATTGCCGCTTGAGATGACGAGTGAGAAAACGCGCCTCTTCGGCAATCGGCTGATGTGGATTGGATTTGCCATAGCCGCGGTTATAGATTTGCTCAACGGTCTAAACTTTCTTTATCCCAACGTCCCCTACATTCCGACCAGGGGCATCGATTTACAGAATATCTTCACCGATAAACCTCTTAATGCTATTGGGTTTTCGCCCATTCGCTTCCGCCCCTTCATAATCGGTTTGACCTATCTGCTGCCGTGGGATTTATCTTTCTCATGTTGGTTTTTCTTTGTCTCCCGCAAAGCCTTTCGCATTTGGAGCAGCGCGGCTGGATGGTTGAGCATCCCTGGCTTTCCGTTTTTCGGACAGCAATCACTGGGTGCATTGATTGGATTATCCATCATCGCGTTGGTGAGCAGTCGGAAGTATCTGATAAACGTCTTAAAAAGGGTTTTTCTAAACCGAGGCGAGAATGATTCTTATGAACCGATAAGTTACAGAAAAGCTACGGCGGGAATTATCATCGTAAGTCTTCTCCTGTTTATCTTTTGCGCTAAAGCCGAGATGTCGCTGTGGGTTTTCCTGCTGTTTTTTATCCTCTATTTTGCCATGTCGTTAGCGTTGACGCGCATTCGGGTTGAGTTGGGGATTCCAGAACACGCCTTCTTTCTTGTGACGCCGCAGGAAGCGATGATTACGGTATTGGGCACGCGCAAATTTGGCCCGAGAAATTTGACTCTCCTTGCACTGTTTATCTGGTTCAACCGACGCAAGCGCAGCCATCCGATGCCGCACCAACTGGAAGGATTTAAGATGGCCGAACGAGCGGGAATAAGCGGCAAAGGCATTTTGTGGACGATGCTTCTTGCCAGCGCCGCAGGCATGATAGCGGCGTTCATGATATTTCCCCATGCTATCTACAAATATGGCGCTGAAGCGCGCGCCGGCGGGATGGTTGGAATCGGTTGGGACGCCTTTAACAATTTAGCGTCCTGGCTTTATCATCCGCAAGAGCCTGATGGATTAGGCAGCGCCTTCGCAACGGGAGGGATGTTCTTTACCTTTTCTCTCGCGTTTATGCGGCGGAAGTTTATCTGGTGGCCCTTCCATCCAGCGGGTTACACCTTGGGAACGGGATTTGCGATAGATGATTACTGGTTTACTATGGTTATCTCTTCGACGCTCAAATGGATTGTCTTGCGACATGGCGGAGCGCGAGCGTATCGGACATCTATCCCATTTTTTCTCGGCTTAATCTTGGGAGAATATGTCGTCGCCTGTGGATGGGCTTTATTGGGGGTAATAGTAGGAAAGCCAATGTATGTGGTCTGGGTTTAAACCTAGAAATTCCCCATGAAAGAAAGAAAAAAATAATTGACAAAAATAATTTCTTTTGATACAATTATATTCAAACGTTTGCATACATATAATTTCGTATGAGGAAGGAAAATAGATGGCTGTTACACTTCATGATATTGCCGAGAAAACTGGTGTCGATGTTTCAACCGTTTCAAGGGCGATGAATAACAAGTCCAATGTGAAAGAAGAGACGAAACAGAGGATATGGCAGGTAGCTCAAACGTTGGGGTACCGTCCTAATAGGGTCGCTCGCAGTTTGGTTACCCAGAAAACCAATACTTTGGGATTGGTCATGCCGTCCACTAAATGTTTGGGGCATACTCTATTTAGTTGGATGCTGGAGGGCATCTCTCTTGAAGCTGAGAAACTGGGGTATTCCCTGTCCTTTTCGGTGGTAGATATCGGTATACAGGGTGAAAAGACGGCGATAACGAAGTTAGAGGAACATCGTGTGGACGGGCTCATCTTGGGATGGTTCAAAGAGAAGTATATCGAGGAATCTACCTTAGTACAATTGGCGCAACGTGAAATTCCATTCATTGTTATCGGGGATAGACACTTATCCTCGCGGGATATCAATATGATTGCTTGCGATAACTTCCTGGGAGCGTACAAAGCCACCAATCATCTCATTGACCTGGGGCACGAAAAGATTGCCCTAATCTCCGGCCGCACTGACAATCCCATCGTCAAGAATCGGCTTGCGGGTTTCAACGCAGCCTTAGAACAAGCGGGCATTCACTATTCAGACCAATCTATTAAGCGACTTATGAAGGAAGAGGATTTTAGCGCTGCTGGAGCCGGGGAAAGAGGCATGCGCTCACTCTTAGATAGTGATGAAGAGTTCACCGCGGTGTTTGTTTTGAGTGATATGTGCGCCGCCGAGGCCATTCGAGCAATCCAACAACGCGGTTTGAATGTGCCGAATGATTATGCCGTCGTCGGCTTTGATGGCGCGGAATATGGGCGCCTGCTGAATCCTTCTTTAACGACGGTCAAACAACCGTACCGCGAAATTGGACAAAAAGCAGTGCGGATGTTGAAGCAACTGATTGCCGGAGAGGTACTGCCCAAAAACCGAGTATGGATTGAACCTCAACTGATTATCCGAGAATCCTGCGGCGCCCAACGGACAGCAACCGCAACCCAATAAAAAAGACACCATGATTACAATTATACTTATCGCCTTGGTCGAATTTCACAATTCGACAGATTAGTTGAAACCTGAATGTCGGCCTACATTTCACTAGGAGGTGAATAAAATGAGAGCTATTCACATCCCTACAATTATTGTCATGTCAATTCTGGCGATATCATCTTTAGCTACTACTGATGTCGGAGCTCAACTGTTGAAGGACACTTTTGATGACCCGAATTGGGAAAAACGGTGGGAGATTCACGATGATGGCACAGATGGCGCACCCAGCCAGTGGTTTGTCGGCCCAGGGGGCGGTATTCCCGATGGAGCATTCGGAACGCCGACCAACATCCTGAGGGGCGGCGGCCCTTCTAAAAAGGATGAGCAAGCGGGTTCTTACGCGCTGACACTAAAGGCGGGTTCAGAAAAATGGATGGATTATAGCGTATCCTGCGATATGTACCACATGGATAACGATTACGCCGGCCTGTTCGTCCGATATGTGGATGAATTAAACTATTTTCGAGTATGGTCAAAACAGGAAGAGGTTTTGGAAGCCAGTCGTACTTCCTATGGCATGGACAAAGTAGTCGAAGGCGAATGGACTATCTTCTTCGGCAAAGGTAATGGGCCGGCTGGCGATGGAATTGATGGCCCGCCTGTGCCGAAAGAGATTCCGAACATTGCACAGAGAGAGTGGTTCAACATGACGGTGGAAGTGGTGCAAGATACTGTCACAATGTATCTGAACAAAAAGAAAGTGGACTCGATACAGGATAAAGATCTAGCGCCAGGCGGTCCTTTGGCGAAAGGGAAAATTGCCCTGTACAACTCCACTAACCCGATGGCTTATGACAACGTGGAAGTTGGCTCCTTAGCGGTTTTTCCCGCTGGCAAACTCAGCGCAACCTGGGGTATACTGAAGGCTGGGTATGAACGATAACTTACTTATAAACCGAGTTTTTCCCAGGAATCTATTTCCGAAATCCGAATTCCGAGCTACGGGCAATTCATCCCCACGGCGTCGACCTCAAGATGTGATTGTGATAAATAATTCTCAGTCCGTAGGGGGAGTGGATACTCCTAATTCGTCTGCTATGTGCATATTTATCCACTCATGGATAAGGGCGCGGTAATCGACCTGTTTTCGCCGAGCGATCTGTTCAACTGCGTTAAGTTGTTCATGGCTCAATAGAATCGTCGCTCGTTTGCGCTTTTCCCATCGCGCCCTTATTTGCGATTTTTGGTCGTCAGATAATTCAACCATTTCATTGGTGTCTTCTAATTCATACTCCATTGAGTCGTGAGTATCCCAAAAATCTGCTTCCTCTTGCAGCGTTTTAAACCGAGGCACAGGTTTAAGTTCCTTTGATGTATTCATTTTTACCGCCGCCTCCTTCGATAAAATCGGTTTTCTTGTCTTGTCATGCTACGTGCTGTGATAGGATAGATTCGCGAATCTCGATAAACAGATACTACGAACAGATATCGGCCATCAAGCGTTTGTCCGTAAGCGAGTCTTCTTCCTTGGCGAGTCTTCCGGATAGTATGAAAATGCTCAAATACCTCTTCTACTTCATAGGGTTCGACGTCGTGTTGTGCAATGTGGGAAATATTCCACTCGTCCCATTCAAACTGAATTTCTCTCACAGCATTCTCCCAATAGTTATTTCAGTGAATAAAGCGAATAATCTGACCGATTTTTCAATAGACACGTTAATCAATTTTAACATTAAAGGAAGATATGTCAAGCCAAGTGGTACGATTTTCAGAGATTCTCAAAGGTGATAGCGACATTTATCCGTAGCGGCGTGGCTCTGTCCCG
>DTYX01000478.1 GCA_012961655.1 Candidatus Poribacteria bacterium | reverse complement strand
GCGCGTCAAAAAACGGCAATCTGGCCCCCTTTGATAAGGGGGAAGCCAATTTATTGGCGTGTAAACGGCACGGAATCGAATATATTAATAGGGAAAGGAGGAAAAAAGTATGAAAAGGACATTGTGCTTCATAGGATTCCTTATGTTAATGAGTTCAACTTACTTATCAGCCGACATTAAAGTTTTAGTGCTGGCGGGAAACGTATCTCAAGCTGAGTTTCCGGTCTTGCAGAAATTCGACGATGTCGAAGGTGAGAAAGTGGTTTATGAGCGGACAGGAGACAGAGCTTTGCCAGGGCTTGAAAAAGCTGATATCCTTTGGATCGGTCAGGGAGAGATATGCGAAAATGCATATTTCTTTGACAAAGCAACGGAAGATAAGATTAAAAATTTCGTCAACAAAGGCGGGATTGTAATCTCAATCGGGCAGGACAGCGACGGTGGACGCCCATGCGAAACTGGCTGGCTGCCCAAAAAAGACCTCGTTTTGGGGATAGAGCGCGGTGGAGTAGAGACATTTGAGATTACCAAACAGCCAGAGGTGGGCGACCTATTCAAAAAGCCTAACGTGGTTAAAGGAGCGCATTTTGACGACGCGTGGACTAACCCCGACAAGTCTGAGGTTATCCTATTGGCTACTATAGCCGGGGGCGCGGACGTCGGTATTGGGCTGATAAAGTACGGCAAAGGCATGTATATTCTAACCAGCATCGAGAACGAAAGCGCCGGAGATGTTTCGACAAACACACCCATTATGGAGAATTTGATCCATTACGCCGTGAAGCAGCGAACAACGCCCGTTGAGCCGGTGGGAAAATTAGCCGTAGTGTGGGGCAGACTCAAAGTAAAATGAGCGCAATACCAGGATTTTGCGTCTCTTTATCCAATCAGAAGTTCGAACGTTTAGACGTGGGCTCCCGCCCACGTCTTTTCGACGGTAAAGACCACAAAAGCGTTCAGGAACGAAAACACAAAATGTTTCGCGCTTTTTGATTTTCGTGATTTCGTGGTCAAAAATGTGAGCTAAAGGAGATGAAAATCATGAAATACTACCATCCGCTCCTGTGGATAGCCTTTATCTTAGCTGCTCTCAGCCTCATCGTCGGTGTTATTTTTAAAGCCGCCGGCATCGCGCCGCTCGGTGTTGCTCCTATCTCTTGCATCCGCTTTACTGCGGTCTGTTTACTCGGCGCGATAGCTTTAAGTTTGGTTGAGATATCGCTGAAGATTAGCAAACCAAATGATTAAATGAAATGCGGTCGTAGCCCGGCGAATATTCGTTGGCTTATTAACCAGGCGGCCAGAGACCAAGTTTTTTCAAAAAACTTGGTCTCTATGTACCAACCTATCAAATTGAAAGGTAGATGATTAAGAATGCCAGTGATTACAGTTTCCAGACAATTTGGCAGCGAAGGAGATGTTGTCGCTAAGAAAGTAGCAACATTACTAAAATACGATTATGTGGACAAAGAATTGATTACTGAAGTCGCACGCAGAGCAGATGTCCACCCTGATGAAGTTAGAAAATTTGATGAACGGTTAGAAAGCCCATTAATGCGGTTTTTGAGGAGGTTGATTATTCCCGCCGGAACATATCCAATTACGGAGATACCTGAATGGACGGTTTTTTACGAAGGACCGATAGAAAGGATGCCGATTCAAGACCATAAGGATTATTTGAAGTTTATCAGAACTACAATAGAACAACTATGGCAGCGGGATAATATTGTAATAGTCGGCAGAGGCGGGCAGGTGGTTTTAAGAGATAAAAAAGATGTTTTCCATGTCCGGATTATTGCATCTCTTGAACATCGCTTAGGAGTCGTAATGAAGCAAACAGGCTTGAATCGGGCATCCGCTACGAAATTAATTCAGAAAAATGATAAACGGCAAGCTAGCTTCATCAGATATTGTTACAACGTGGACTGGGACGATTCAGCCCTGTATCATCTGATAGTAAATACGGGTGAGATGAATACCAATCTTGCAGCTAAATGCATTACTGAATCGTTACTCAATTTTGCCGAAGCTTGCCGGATACCCCAAAATGGTGGGATATATCTGTGGGATTCAGCGGCGTTAGCATAGGAAAGTTTTTCACAGATTACGGCATTGTAGCCTAAGTCGCAAGACTTCGAGGAAACAGTTAGCCTATACCATACAGGGGGTGTTAGTTAGAATGGCCATTAAAAGATACACCAGCGTAATATCTATTTTTGCTATCAGCGTCTTTTTCATAGCCTCAAACGGATGGGCTGGGAAAATAGTTGATAACTTCGAAAAAGGAAAGATCGAAGGTTGGGAGGTCATCGGCGGCACATGGAAAGTAAAAAATAAAGCGCTGTACGGTGAGGAACCAGCGGCAACTGAAGGCGCCGTTTTGATGGGCGATGAGACATGGAAGGATTATTCTATTGAGTGCAAAGTTCGAGATGTGAAAGGTCCGTGGATTGCAATTCTTTTGCGGTGGCAGGATATCAACAATCACTACACTTGGTGGATTGAGACCGGCGCCAAAAGGGGCAGATGGTATATCAAGCAGAATGGAACTTATGTAAGCACCACTAATGACCCAATTCCTTTAGACCTCACTAAAGAATTCACTTTCAAAGCGACCGCAAAGGGCGACACCTTTGAGGGGTATTTCAACGGGAAATTGATTAACGTCTATAAAGACAACACCTTCAAGTCCGGGCCAGGCGGACTTGTGGTGTGGGAATCCAGCGCGACGTTCGATGATGTCTTAATTGAGGGACCTGATGTCCCAGTGTTGAGCGTCAATCCAAAGGACAAAATAGCGACAATTTGGGGCAAAGTGAAATCCGACATCACAAAAACTTT
>DTYX01000477.1 GCA_012961655.1 Candidatus Poribacteria bacterium | reverse complement strand
TCTCCGTGTCTCCGTGGTTTAGAATACACAAATCTGAAACATTACCAGCATATTGTAGTATACAATTATTTCTCTGAAGGAATTGCTCAATAGTAACTTTTTTGCCCTCTTCTCTCTCTTGGTAAGTGCAAGGGTTAATCTACCAAACTTTTTAACAACGCCCTCTTCCCCGTTTCGCTCGGCGGAATCTCAGCGACAGGGATGAACGTCACTTCCATATCATCTCCCGTGTGCTCCTGTACCTTTTGACGCAAAACTTCGCCGATGTCATCATTATATCGTTCACTGGGGACAATCATTACTTCCAACTTATCTTCCTGTGTCTGGGTCGCCTGAAACCCCTTCACATATTCATTGTAATCTCCAAACAGCAGAGTCAGATAATGCACCGATACCATTCTACCCGACGGACTCATCACGATGTCAATCATTCTGCCAAAAGGTTCTGCAATCAACGGCAACCCACGTCCGCAGGGACAAACTTTATCAGCCGGTCTGCCGACATCACCTATCTCATATCTGATAAACGGCATCGTGAAATTATCCAGGTTCGTCAAGACAATTTTATACAAACCCGTGTTTGCTGTCTGCTCATCTTCCACAAACTCAATGAAGAAGCTCTCCGCGTTCAGATGTAAGGCAGTGTGTTCGGAACACTCATGTGCAATCGCGCCAAACTCACGACAACCGTAGCGGTTGAACGCTTTGCAGTTAAACGCCTGCTCAATCTCACGGCGATAGGCTTCAAACAGTGTCTCTCCCGAAGTAATAACTGCATCCACCTTAACGTCCGTGATACCCTCCTGGTTTATGAACATCGCTAATCCGGCGGCAGCAGAAGCGTATGCTTCGATGATTTTAGGGTTGTATTTTTTGATGTACTCGACGTATTCCTGCATCCGTTGTTTATCCATCCCAAAAGCGGAAAGCTCTTTCATATTCAGGGCAAAACCGATGGAAAATCGCTCAGTAAACGGTTTACCGTGCGGCCCCCAGATTCGCAGGTACTTTTCGCCGATGTTCAACCCCGTCCATGTATTTCCACGCAAATACCTTCCCCACCGCATTCCCATCAATTGTCTGCTCATCATAAACTCAAATGGTGAACCAGTCGAACCGGAAGTGCTATTAGGAATCTTATCCTTTTCAAACACGCCCTCCGCAATACTATTATGCGGATAATTCTCCCGAAGCGTAGCTTTAGTTTGGATAGGCAACAATTTCAAATCATCAGGCGTATTGATATCTTCAGGCGTAATCTGAGCATCCTGAAACTCTTGTCGATACAGCGGCACATACTTATATGCGTATTCGAGCAAAGTCTTCAGTTTTTTCCACTGTAACTGCTGTATCTCTTCGTGAGAATACCACTGAGTTTGTTCCAACTCTTTGTAGTAATCCCAGCACCGATTCTTCAAAAGAAACTGAACCGCAGGAAAAAGTATATGTTTGGTTAGTAAAACGCGCATTATTCTTTCCCTTTTTTCGCGCATATGCCTTGATAAAGCCTTTTATAAACCGCTTCGTGTTGCTTCACAATTTTATTCATATCAAATGCATTTTTGACCAATTGTTGACCATTATTCGCCAACCTTTTAGCTTTGTCTTTATCTTGTATTAGCTCGATAATTGCATTAGCTAACAATTCAGGATTTTTGGGAGGCGCCAACAATCCAGTCTGATTATGCATTACAAGTTCCCGCGAACCGGGTATATCCGAAGATATAACAGGCTTCCCCATCGCCATGGCCTCTAATATTGAAAGCGGGAAACCCTCCCAGATGGAAGGGATGACAAAAATATCCAGAGTTGACAATAATTCGGGAACATCCTGTCGCCAGCCGGTCAAGATGAATGATTTACTGATATTTAATTCATCAACCATTTGCTTGATTTCTGGGTAAAAAACACCATCCCCAACGCAGATGAATTTTGCCTCTTCAATCGATTTAAGAACTATTGCGCCAGCTCTAACAAAGGTTTGAGGATTTTTTTGCGGATCGAGGCGTGCTATCATACCGATAACAGGAGTATTGGGGGCAAAGCCAAATTCATTTCTTAAATCACTGGTGCGGTCAGGATTAAATTTAGTCAACTCGACACCATTATGTATAACAACAGCACGATTCGCAGAAGTTATCAGGTTAGCCACAGCGTTATCGTAATCCTTGCGACTTACACAAATTAGCATATCAGTCCATTTGCCAGCTAAACGCTCTAAGAGGAGATATAATTTTTTCACCATCCAGTGTCCCTCTCGATAGAACGGAAATCCTTGAACAGTATGTATTACCACTGGAACACCAGCTAACTTAGCTGCTAATCGGGCTAAAAATCCCATTTTAGACGAGTGAGTATGAATGATATCGCATTTAGTATTTATGATAGTCCTGTAGATCTTTATGGTAGCTAACACATCTGAAAGAATATAAGTTCCTTGGGTAACAGTTTGTTTCAATTCCGGAATCAAATAAACTTTTACCCCTAACTTGATAGCTTCTTCAGTCAGCAAACCTTCATTACCGACAGCAAGAGAGGTTTCAAATCTACCTAAATTTAATCCTTTTAATAATCTTAGCAGAGCAATTGAGGCGCCGCCTATCTGTTTACCACCAAAGGTTGAAAGTGTAATACATTGTAAGAGCCGAATTTTTTTCATCTGCATTTACAAATGACCCAATTTTACCGATTGAAGTAAATTCATTGGAGGTAGCCAAGTCCTTCGAGCTTCTTTCTAGCGACGTTGTTGAACTCGAAAGAAATTTTATCTCCCTCCACATCATCAAAATCTTCTAGCCACTTTAAAAGGTCTTTTTTGAACTTATCTTTAATAATAAAATGTGTGGAAAGAATATTATGTGTTTCTTCTGGGTCTTCTTGAAGATTATATAATTCATCCCGGCCATCAGAAGCGTAAATATATTTGAATTCATCTGTACGAATCATTTTTAATGCTCTATCAAACTGAGAAGCATCGAAGTCGGGATATCTCTTTTTCAAAGCTGCAGACGATGGTTGAGGTACTAAATATTCCGCGAGTGAAAAATCTCTGTAGCGATTATCAATGCCTGTTGGAACTAAGCTTTCTCCCTGTAGTTGCTCAAATATCATATCCTCTGACGCATCCAGAATATCTAAAATTGTGGGAAATATATCCAGAGTTTGCACTTGCTTTTGTATCCTGATTCCGGGTGGGAATACACCGGGATATCTTATAATTAATGGTACCTTCAGCAAAGTATCATAAAGACAATATTGGTGGTCCATAAGATTGTGTTCGCCAATATTTTCACCGTGGTCAGCGGTGATAATGAGCATTGTATTGTCGAGGAGTTGATTATTTTTGAGAAAATGGACAATCTCACCAATCCTGGAATCCACATAAAATATTTCCGCATCATATAGCGCCCGCAGAATTGCAAAATCAACGTTAGACATCTGCACCTTTTGGCAGATGTAATCCCACGCATTCTGATTGACCTTGTTTATAGTATGGACGTTGAAATCATCGTCAAGGAAAAGAGATTTATATTTACCAGGCGGATGATATTTCAGATGAGGTTCTAAGTAATGGAGCATCATGAAAAAAGGATTTTTACCACTATAGTACCTGTTCAATAATCTTTTCGCAAGTCTATTTACCCTGTTGGCGCCATCATCTCTCCGTTGGAAAAGAAATGCAGAATAGAAAGCGTTGATTAGGTTCTTGAAAACATTATCCTTCATGAATGTCTTCAGTATGTCTTTCAGGACGCCAACCTCCTGATTGCTCAAAGTAACCATCCGTTTATTATTTAAGTCAGAATCTGATTGCCAATATTGCCACGCTTTCAAGAACTGATGAAACCCGCGGTTAAATTGAGTTGCATCACTTATCCAAACCGTATTGGAAACACCAAAAACTTCGTATCCCGAAGAGCGAAGTATTTCAGGAAGCGTCGAGTAGGCGCCATCTAGGATGGGCTGGTGCCGATTAACTCGATGTTTTGAAGGAAACATACCTGTTAGTATGGAGCTATAAGCAGGCAGAGTCCAAGGCGCTGGAGAAATAGCGTTTTCATACAGAACACCTTCCCTGGCAATGGCATCTATAACTGGACTCGTGTTTCGATTGTATCCGTAGCAAGATAAGTGGTCTGCTCTGGTCGCATCAAGTATGATTAATAGAATATTCATATTCATACTTATACCGCACTTTTATCTCTCATTTGTGAATCAATTCTTCAAAAATACTCTCTACTTGTCTACAAATCGGCTCTATCATGAAGTAGTTGCTTATTTTTTCTCTTCCAACCTGACCCATTCTTTGAGATTCATCGGGTTCATCTAATATTTTTCGCATCGCTTGAGCAAGCGCTTTTGAATTTCGTGGCGGGACGATGATACCTGTTCTACCGTTTTCGATTAGTTCGGGTATCCCACCCACATTGGTGCCTATGACTGGTTTCGCCATAGCCATAGATTCTAAAACAGCTCTCGGCAAACCTTCACTTAGCGAAGGCAAAACTGATAGGCCCAACATAGCTAATATATCGGGTATATCGTCACGGTACCCGGCAAATATTACGCAATTATCTAATTTGAGTCTTGATGCCAACTCTTTAAGCTTTAGCTTATAACTCCTATCTCCACCGTGAGGAACATCCCCAACTAAAAGGAATTTAACCTTCGGATAATCACGATGTATATCTGCCGCCGCTTCGAGAAAGTATTCCTGTCCCTTTGCTGGAACTAAGTATGCAATTAACCCGACGACAAAATCACTCGGAGCAATATTGAATTCCGGTCGAACATCTTTACGACGTAACTGCGGTGAAAATTCAGCGCAGTCTATTCCGCTGTAAACAGTAGTAACCTCACGACTATCAGGCAGTTGAGATGATATATTCTGTTTGGCGAAATCAGAATTTACAAGGATCCTATCTGGAAGAAGGAAGCCGATTTTTTGCAGGAAACTATTGTTCGGTCTAATAGAATTATTTCTGATATGCAATACTAATCTCGTTCGCGTTAGCTTTGCGGCTAAACCTGTTAGCAAAAGAGCCCTTATATTATTGTTATAAATTATCTTCACATGCTGTCTCTTCAGAAAGTTGATGAGTTGAAAGGTATACCTTAGATATGAGATGACGAACAAAATCTTGTTTGTTATATTGGCAGAAACTACATTCTTTTCTTTTGAACGCTGAAGATACTGACCGGGAGAAATAATATGTATTTCGACCCCTTCCAGATTCCCCAAGTTATCGGCTAATGGACCAGGTCCTGAACAGAGGACCAGGCAACGATATCTCCTTTTCTCTATACTCTTGATCAGGAGATACATAGATTTTTGCGCACCATAGAATACAGTATATGCATCATAAAATAATATAGTTTCTCGACTTGATGACATATATCTAACTTCCAATTCAGATTTATAAATATCCTAATCCTTTTAATCGTTCTCTCACGGCTTCGCCTTCAAATTCTTCTGATGAAATATTTGCATCATCATAATTCGATAGATAATCCATTAAGATTTCATCAAATATCTACGACCTCGCTTTCGCCTTGATATCTATTATGTAATTCTTTTGGGTCGACCTTTAAATCATAAAGTTCATAAGAATTATTCTCCCTACTATAAATATATTTCCAATTATTTTTCCTGATAGCCACTTTCAATTTGTCCGGCACAATTTGTGGGTTACCCCTTTCGTGGCTTACTTCGCTTATTACGATGCGATTCTCATAATTACTTTCATGACCATTGACTAAAGGTAGCAAACTTCTGCCACACCAAGAGTCAACCGGCTTAAGACCGGCTAAATCCACCAGTGTTGGAGCTAAATCTAAGAGGCTTATCGGCGTTTCAATAATTGTAGTTTCGTAACCTGGGCACTTAAGTATCAATGGCACATGCAATAATTCATTGTATAACTTAGGTCTATGTCCCAAATCGCCGTGTTCTCTAAATTCTTCCCCGTGGTCAGCGGTAACCACTATTATTGTATTTTCCCATAAATGCATATCCTTGAGCGTATCGAAAAACCCCTTTAATGTATCATCCACATATCTGATCGAGCTATCATATAAAGCGATGTAATCTTTTAGATCTTCATCAGATATTTGCTCCCTATTATACACCCATTCATGCCATAAATGAATCATTCTTTTCATATCTATAATCTCACCATGAAAATCTTTTGTATACTCTTCAGGTGGTAAAAGGGGTGCATGGGTATCCATATAATGCAGCCAAAGAAAAAATTTCTGCGGATTTTTTTCTAACCATGAAACGGCACATTCATTCACATAACTTGCTTTCCTGCTCGGCAAGTTAATAGCCTTAGTTTGAACATTCCTGGCATACCAATGAGCAAATCTATAAATAGATTTGTAGATGCGACTATGTTTACCGAATATTCCTTCCAAGCAGCTTTTCAGCTTATATTTCCGGGAATTTGTCAGTGCCAAGTCCATGAACGTGTCAAAGCCTTTATTGTAGTTTGCTTCCTTGCTGATGAAGGCGTTGGAGTGAAAAGCAGCAGTATCATAACCATGATTTCTAAATACTTCAGCAACAGAGGTTCTTTTTCCCGAGAGATAATGGTATCCACTGTACATCCGAGGATATTCAGCAGTAAGCAAAGAGATGAGAGAAACTGTTGTTCCCGGCCCCGTAGAATACGCTTCAAGGAATGAAACACCGCTTTCCGCCAAGTTATCTATAGTTGGACTGGTTTCTTTAGAATACCCGTAAAAGCCAAGATAATCAGCCCTCAATGCATCTATAGTAATAAGGATTATATTCTTAATCTGATTCATTAACTACTTCCTTCCCTGGTATGGATGTCAGCACTCAAAGCAATAATTTTAACATTTTTAATTAACGGAAATGAATTGTTAGCCAAGAGCATAAATCAAACAAAATTTAAGATGAATCCCAAAGAGAAAATTAGTAAAGGTAGTGCTATAATAAGGATAGTCCAAAAACGGGATTTCTTATTGACAGAGATGAATTCTATCGCAATAATCGCCGGAATAAGAAAGCGTGTTAGATTTCCAATGCCACCATAAAATCCACCTCGCAAGGTTTTTATTATTCCAACCCATATAATAGCCGAATAAATCATTATGACAGCCTTATTGGTATGATTCGCTTTCAAAAATTCGTAAGCACTCCGACAAAAGAGGCCAAATAAGAAACAACCTATAAGGATTCCCGGCCACGAAAAATTCCAGTATAATTCAGCAAGCAAAGTGGGAGTTGCCGTTACTCCCATCCTTCTAAGAATTTTGCGTGAAAAGTATTCATGAGGCGCGGCTTTAATAAGATCTCTAGGTTTACGACGCCAGACCAACCGTGGAATCTGCATTAAAAACAGATTAAGATATGTTTTGCCCCATTGATAATCTTTAGTTCTAGAGACATCCTCCAACACGAGTAAAAATCCAGAAGATGAGGCGAAAGGGCTGAGGGTCATACCAATAAAATCTTCCGAACTTTCAAATGAGGTAAAAGCTTCTAATCCTTTAACCGAGTAGTAAATTCTATAGCGGGCTGCGAAAGTCATAAAATTTATTACAAGGATAGTGCCTATAAAAGCGTATCCAAAATATTTCAGAAAACCTTTGTTCCATTTGACATATCTTATTCCATCTCTACTCTTCAGATAGTGATGTTGAACTGCCATTGTTAGAACCAGCAAAAGAACACTACCTCTGGCAAGAGACGAAGCGACACTACAAAACAAAGCGAAGCAAAAGAGGCATATAGAGAAAGTTTTTTCTAAAATTGTCTTGTTTATTTTTTCCAATGTATTACTATACCAGAGTAAGTAAGCTATAGGAAAGAACAACATGAGTCGCACGAAATAACCCCAACCAGTACCATGAAACATATACCAACGATTGTAAGATTCGTCGTTCATCAAGTAAAGTTTAAGTCCTGAGAGACCACCTTTCAGGTTGGTGATAAAAACGAAAAGTGCAAGACAGCTCATCAGGAAATACGCTATCACCATAGTATTCAGCTTTTTCTTGGACCAGGAATCGGCAAAACTGGGTAAAATATGGGCTATCCTTTTGCCTAAGCGCAGAAAGTATCCAATGTAAAAAAATATCACTCCGGCTATAGCATAAATTGTCGTGAGGTTCAGGCTACTATAATAGTTTGTCGTTCGACGGTACCAATTTCTCCCTAACCAGATACCATAAAGTGGAAATAATACGAACATAAAAAAGTAGATAATAATGAACACATTTATCGATTCAAATAAATCGAATTTACCTTTCCACAATTGGTAGACGGGAGGAATAAAGAGAATAATCGAAAGAATTGAGAGATTAAAGAAGAGAGAATAAATCAGTGGATGCGTTGCAGAATCCATATTGACTAATTTATCAGAAAGCAGAACAAGGCCTATCACCAAGAATATGAATAAAACAAGCAATATATGATTTTGCCAAACCTTAGATTGCATCTAAAACGAACTCCTTCAAAAGCGTTTAACTATGGACTAAATTCAGCTTTCTAGTGTTAACTACGGGTATACAATTGGTATCTAATCCAGAAGTGTCTGTCTATATTTGACGGACATTTGCTTCATACTAAGATTTTCCTCGATGAATTTCCGCCCTCGCTCTCCCAACACTCTTGATTCCTCAGGATGTTTCAAAATGTAGAGTATTTTTTGTACGATGTCAATTGGATCTAATCTACAGAAAACAGCCAATTCCCTGGGGAACAAAGAATCAAAGACATCATGGGATAGTATAGTAGGTCTTCTCATACTCATTGCTTCAAGAGCGACCTGTGGTAATCCTTCGGTTCGAGATGGCAGGATTACCACATCAGCTTCCGAATAAATCTCGACTAATTGGGACGGATGTACAGGTCCTTTAAAGATAATATTTTTAGATTCCTTTGGCTCGAAGTCTCCTACGAACAAGAATTTAACTTGTGGAGTGTCCTCAAGCATTTTAGCGGCTTCAATCGCCAGATCATATCCCTTTTCCTTCGATTTTCTGCCAATGTATAAAACCATCATACTTCCGCCTTCGTTTCTTTCAGCTAACTTACCATCAAACTTCTCTGTATCAATCCCTCTGGGGCAGACACAAATCTTTTCATCGTTTGTATACTTTGCTATTCGCCCCCGTTCAGGTTGACTCATAACGATAACTTTATCAGCCAATTGATAGAGCATCCTGGCTCTTATCTCATCCGCCGGCAACAAGAATTTTCTCCATGAGTCATACTTTCCTCGGTAACAACAGGAAGCCATTTGATTTCCCGCCACTCTCACAACAACTTTCTTGCCTGCTCGTTTGCCCATTATAAGTCCATCAAACGCGTGAACATCACCTGATATATTTGTTACAATATCGATATCTTCCTTTTTGCATAAGTCATATCCTATCCGAATGAATTGAATATGAGCCTTTATCTTATTTAATCCAATAAGTGGCGGATGATAGACTTTAATAACTTTGAGTTTTTGGTACTCTTTCAATTCATCTTCAATAAAAGCTATTTTAGCTGTGGTAAGCCAAAAAATTTCATCCACAAAATCTTCTATCGCTTTATATAAATCGCGGAAAACGTATCCCGTAATTTTGGATATGGTAAAGTCTTGAAAAGCTTGGCGAAAAAAATAGGGACCGACATAAAGCACTTTCATTCCACAATCCTCTTTGATTCTGTTAAATGTCTCAGACAAACTTCCTGTCACAATTTATCTATTCCTCTCAAGAGCAATGAGGCGGAAATTTCGACTTTTCACCACCAAGTGGAGTTCGTTTCCACAATTCCCTACTACATCTCCCTGATAGATGTCACGGACTGAAAATCCGGTATTAGGCGCTAGTCCTATTTTCGACAGTTTCAACTGAAGAACTACTTCCTGCGAACCATTAGAATCATTGAAGACTACCAACGCAGTCTTTGATGTTCCTGGCTTTCGATAAACGCTTATCTTGACATCTTTAGAAGAAGATACTGCGATATTCTGCTTCCAATATGGGTGGAATATAAGTTTGTCATCCCAACCAAACTCATCAAAAGCCTGCCAGAGACGCTTGAAAGGGGCGAGGGGCGCATTATTTGCCCATATCTGTGTGTCGTGGAGTAGTATCATTCCTATAATATGCTCAATCTCGGCGACACGGCTGTCATCCCATTTCAAGTTGGGCAACCCACGCTTGAGTTCAGGAAGAAATATCGCGCCAGGACCAAAGTTATGCCCCATAAACTCAGCGCGAAATTTATCCAGTGGCAATAGTTCGTAGTAGTTTGGTTTCTCTGGCTTGAGAGACGATGTGAAGTTTTCGCCATCAAGCATCGCATCACAGAAAGAAAGATAAGGCATCATCACCTTGCCGGACATGTGGAAGATGATGAAGAAGTCCGCATCTCGGTTCTTAACAAACGTGTAAATTCGCTTTGCCATGTTGCGAATAGCCAAAATATTCCATGTCGGTTGAAGTTCCCCAGAAACATCCACATATCCGCAACCATGATTGGTGTTCTTGCAGGGCATAGCGGATGAAGTGTCGTAGTAAAGCCCGTCAAAGTTGCAATCAGCCACGGCTTTAGTCAATGACCAAACATAAAAGTCCTGCCATGACTTTGCGCGGGGGCAGATACGAACAAAATCCAGGGGATGTACTGGTACATCAGGGTCAATTGTATCCGAGGGAATCTTCCGCCATTCCTCACCAAATTCTTTGAACTCCGGGCTGTGAGGCGACGTACCTGACAGGTTTGTGTAAGCACACACTCTCTTCCATTTCGATTTGGCTCGCAGTCTAGCCATTTTCGCCACGGCATTAGCTTTAGGAGTTGGATATCCTCTCAAATTCGTCCAGTTTGACCACCAAATACGGATATTACTCTGCTCGTAGAGTTCTTTCGAACCGATTCGCCAGGTTCGCCATTCAGGTGGCCGCGGCTTGACCGGGGTAGCAATAAGGCCGAAAGAGATTTTCATCGGCTCTTCAGCCACGAAGGGGGTGTCAGTAAAATTCAATCTAAGTGTTGTGATTTTGTCCGCTGGAATCACCTCAATGTGTTTGCGATGTCCAATAACCCTCCAATTTCTCTGTGATTCGGCGAACCATTGAATACCTCCAGATTCATCACCAATCCAGACGGCAGGCAGAAAAGTGCTACGATAACCATTCTTTGGAATATTTCCGACATTCTTTGTTTTGTAATCCCAAGGGCAGATGAGCGAGGCATGCTCTCTACGCAGTGGAATCTCAAGCGCGAGCGGCGCGATTTTGGTTGGCTTTGCCGGATTAAGCATTAGCTCTATCCACATCATACCGTCGTACTCTATCAAGATTTTCGCGGTCATCTCCAGGTTCTTCTTATGGCTTCGCAACTCGATGACAGCGCGATGCTTTGCCTTTTCAATCCACTGAATATCTGCTTCATCTGAGAGTTCGCTGTCGCCACTCATTAATCTGATAGGGGCAGCCAAAATCGGCGTGTTTTGGGTTGTGATTTGCGATGGAAACAATCCATTATGGAATTCGTAGGTTCTTCCCCACACACTTACCCTTTGTCCTTCAATCTTAATTGGCGTCCAAGGTATAGGCACATCGTCAGAGATACCCACTGTGTTGTTCCACCAAACGGGTAAAGATTCCTTTCGCTTCCCTGATTTAGAATGTCTTGATTCCTTTACCGCCAACGGTATTTCTCTTGGCATTATCTGAGAATTATCAATGGTATCTTCGAAAACGATTTTCCCTGGCGAGAAAAGCTCTTGGGTTCCCTTTTGATACAGATAGCGCACTTCTTTAGAGGTAATAGGTCTACGAAAGATGATTAATTCATCAATGAGAGTGTCTGGAGTATCACTCCGTGCTATCATTTCGCCAACAGCAAAGTACTGTTGGAATTGCGAACCCAATACGATGTCCTCAGTTCTCTGGCCGCACAATTTTCCATCAACGTAGAGAGAAATACCGTCTCTCCCCCAGGTTGCGCAGAGGTGACGCCATCTGCCCGGTTCAAACCGCAATTGTTTAATCTTCGTCAAACGCCACGAAGCTGGTACCGTAATACTCTTCCCATGCCCTTTTCTGACGGTGAAATATGTGTTTGAGGATACACTTTTGCCAAGCAAATAGTGAGCGTTGCCTCGAGCATGCCAGAATATGTGTCTTTGCTTATCTTCCTGACTCCAGCTAATCGCTTGAACCCAAACTGATATGCTACCCTGTTCAGGTCGGAGGTTGCCTTCGGATTCATAAAGAATCTCATGGTTCCGCTGTCCAATGTAAACAGCCCGGCCCAATATACCCTTCGCATATTTAAATTTGCCAACCGGTTTTGCCTGGGGATTCCCTTGAGAGAGTGTCGCATCGAGTGTACCATCGAAAGATGCGTAAAAGAGCACATCATTGGAATTTAGCGCGTACAAAGGCGGATGATTCATGGAGCAAGTAATAATTACTGCAATTAACCCGATAATATTTATGACAAAATTAAATTTTAACATAGGTTCCCGAAATGGAAGTTTATAGATAGCCCAACCCCTTTAATTGCTTCTCGATTTGTTTCATGTCTAGCTCTTCT
Source organism: Candidatus Poribacteria bacterium (assembly GCA_012961655.1). Lineage (GTDB taxonomy): Bacteria > Poribacteria > WGA-4E > DTYX01 > DTYX01 > DTYX01. The sequence goes on along the minus strand of DTYX01000477.1, from coordinate 2,585 downwards.
TCCGCTTGATAAGATTTCTCAGCAAATAGGTTACTTTCCTGATAGCTAATTGGATGTTTTTCTAAGAATTCATTTCTCATTATTTCCTGAAGAACCTTGCCATCCATATCATCAGGAATCGGTTGTCCCAGAATATATAAAAGTGTTGGAGCAATATCGAATATCGTCGCATTTTTAACTTCATGGTTATTCTCCACCCATGGACCGTGGGCAATGAGCACACCTTCTATCCTGTGAATTCCTGATTTACTTGAAGTTTGAGTTCCATTTTGGATGAGTTCTTTACTGAATGTTTGTGTATCAATCATGCACTCAAAATCGTTGACATCAAGCATAATGTCGGGTGCTGCCCATGTATCATAGTCCCCTGTATAAATCTCTTCAGGTAAATATCCCCTTATTACCAGTTTTGGTGATTGTCCTTTCCCAAAATCCGCGAGTTTTTCAATTATCTCACCTTTGAGCCTGATAAGTTCACCTTGTGTCAATTTGTCTTTCACTGGAGCTAATATCCTGATAGCGCCGAAGACGTTATTGGTCTGTAAGGCATAGGCGATAGATTTTTCCGAATCAATTTGTCTGATGACGCTCAAATTCAAAGGAGTAAAAAGTTCCCGGCCTCGTTTAATACGCCCAGGGGAAAGGAGTTTCAGTTTCCTAAGAGCCCATGCCAAGCCTTTCATTTTAAAGTATGCTTGACTCTTAATCTTTCTAGTCCTTTTTCTAACAAGGTAACCTTCTTTCTCTAACCAAGCATTTAGCCGGAATGTTCTATACTGTGCCCCAAAACCGTGGTCGGAAACAATGAAAAGGTTTGTATTCTCACCACTTAGCTTCAAAACATCACCAATAACGTCGTCCACCCTTTCCCATAATCTGATAAATTCATCTTTGTATCGTTGAAATTTCGGGTTGCCTCGAATATGTTCAGGATGGTTCTCGTCCCAATATTTCCATAAATAATGCTGCAAAAAATCTGTAGCTGATAATACAACAATAAAAAGATCGGGTTGTTTTTTACCAAGCAGGTAATTTATAGCCCTGCGGCAATTTTCGATAGATTGTTCGATATCACCTATGAATAAGCCTTCATTATCCAAATATTTAGGTGAATTAGAGGATACCCTTGTCCAATAGCTACCACCACATATTTCATCAAGTTGTTTTTTTAAGCCTTCAGGATAAGAACTTTTATCATTTAGTAAAGTCAATCCACTAACCATAAAACCATTAACAGGATAAGGCGGATAAAGTATGGGGTAGTCTAATATTCCTACTTTCTTGCCTGCTTCGCTCAGATAATCCCATATACTCCCATTTCTTATAAAATCTTGGGAGGTTACAGGTTGGTATTTCATGCCTTCTCTGTTTTCTTTCAAAAAACTATATACGTCCAGCCTACCTGGATTTTTCCCTGTAGCCAAACAAAGCCAGGCAGGAGAAGTTATTGGCGGAAAACAGCTCTGAAGCACACCAGAACAACCATTTGAAATTAAGAATTGAAGATTTCTTAGTAAACCATCATCTATCATTGGTCTAATAACATTAAAAGTGCCACCATCAAGTCCGAACAAAATAACCTTGTTTTGATCCTTAGACGCCATCCAAATCCTCCGCAAATCTTCTATTGGAGCCCAAAACCCACTTTGATAATGGGGGTGCTTAATTTCAAGGATATGACTGAATCAGATCCGTTTTTTGCGAATCTCCCCTACCAAATCAGCGAGATTGAAACCTTGTTTGGTGAAATCTCTGTAAGCAAATACTAAGATAAAAAAAGATATAGAAACAGCACAGATGAAGAGTATAACCAATTCATGTACTCCCAGATATGTATCCAATAACTGGCGTAAAATGAATACTACCAATCCGACACTAACGGGAATGATGAGATAATTTATATCGAAAGGTTGAATTTTGAGATAGTGATAAACAGAAAGAAGTCTGATGCTATTTGCGAGAAACATATAAGCTAGTATGCCATAAGCCGCACCTGAAATTCCCAGACGAGGAATAAGAATCAAACTCAAAGCTATGCTAGTAAACACGCCGATTAAGTCTCCCAACATATAATGTCTTGTTTTTTTTATATTTATTAACATAGAACCAACAGGTCCAAAAATAGAATTGATAAAAAAGGCAAACAACAAAATTCTAAGAACACCTGTAGCCGAATCATAATTCTTCCCAAATAAAAGAGTAAGTAAAGATTTCGGGAAAAAAAGCATAATCAGAAATGGAATTAAACTCAGATAAAGGATAATTTTTGTGACACTTTTGTATATGAATTTAAGTTCGTTATACTTCCGCTGGGCATACAATTCTGCAATAATTGGTGCGAACATAAAAAGAACCGATTGAAGGAATATTGAAAGAGTTTGAGAAATTGGTAGAGCAGCATTATAAAGACCTACTTGGGTTGAACTTGTGAAAACTCCTAAGAGTATGGTATCAACACGATTCTGAGTCTGCTTCAAGAAAAAAGAGAGGATTAACGGATATGAGAAAGATAGAAGAGTTTTTGCCATTTTGCTGCCAGAAACATTTGTCTTAAAAAAACTAAAAGTCCTAAAATTCAGAAAATA
>DTYX01000476.1 GCA_012961655.1 Candidatus Poribacteria bacterium | reverse complement strand
TCACTCTCAGGGACAGTACGGATAATCAACTTTCCACTGCTGATGGCACAGATGTCCCACTACTTCCGAGAGCGGCTCGGAGATGATTTTGAGCGGTTAGTATACTACGAGCAGGATGGAAAATTTATCTTCGGATTCGGCCGCCAGCGTTTTGAATTAGAAGACCGGACAGCTCTCGCGTTGTTCATGCTCGGAGCGCAACAGTCCAAGGACGCTATTGAGCCGCCAGATGGCATCTTAGGCGACATGCTGGGTGAAATTTTCCCGCTGCCCTACGTCTTTCCCGGTAACGACGGTGTATAGGTTCCAAGCCCCCAACGTTACCCCGCTTCCTCCTGGGCTCCAGTTCAGTATCTGCTTTCATGGTCATCCATGTAGACCTGTTCTCGAACGTGGTGAAGAACTACTTACCACACTAAGTATCAAAGAACCGTGTTAAATTAACCACCAGTGTCCTGGAGATATTGTCTCAATGCCGACGTTTCTGTGTTCGGGCGGCAGAGAGTTCAGTAATTCTCGAGCTTTCTCGCCGATTGCCTGTGCCGCCAATTCGACATTACGCCTGCCAACCTCTGCCAGGGTCAAGCCCGCCTATCCCCCAAGGCGCGCGCATATCGAGTATAATCTCTTCATCTCCCAACTCGGACATATCGACGCAGTCTGGATAAAAGAACATCATATTGGATGTCTCCCATTTGGCGGCGTGGTCGGTGTCGGATTCTTCCGACCGACTGAGGGTTATCTCCCAGACGCCGATACCGGCAACTTTGCCGTCAGCGATTACAGGTTCGAGAGCACGGTTAATCATGTCAATCTGCCCCTGCACATTATGGCCGGAGACCCCTATAATAACGCGAAATCCGGTATTTTTTAACCGCTGGAACAACTCGGTGTAAATGGGGACGAGATGTTTCTGGTTGAATCCATTGTGAAGCCACAGAGGTGGATAAACCACCCCGCCGAACTGCTCCGCGCATTTCACCAGCATAGCGTGCGCTTTAAGCGCGTCGTTGCCTAACGGAAGGTGACGTCCATGCCACTCTATCAGCCCAAAAGGCACATATACGACGGGAAATTTCCCAATCGCCGCCTCCAATTGACTGGAGCGCATGAACTGCATCTGTACATCTCGAGAAAGTGAGTTTTCCATCTATTGCCTCCTTAGCGCCTATCCAGAAATCCTGGACGTCCCGCTTTTTATTTTTCATTTCCCAACTGAAAGTCGGGCATCCATCGACTTTTCGGATAGGCTCTTAATGATAAAATTTTACCCATGAATTCTCGCTGGATTAGTTCCTCTTTCAAACATAGTATAAGCATATCTCCTATAATCCAATTCTATTGGCAGTGACAGCCACAACCTGGTGTGAGAGCTTATCAACCTTTTTAGGATAGACTTCGCGGTATGACATTCCTGCCTCACCCAGTTATTCCCCGAAAAGAGTTCTTCAGGCGTCATCAACTTAGGGCGAAAGACAACGTGGTCGCAATCGTAATAGCTCCAATCGTTATCAATTATTCTGTCCTCTTGTCGCAACCTTTGATATAGCTTTGTGCCGGGATAAGGGGTTAAAACGCTGGGGGAAACACCGTCTAAATTGACCTTGTTGACAAATTCCACCGTTCTTTCAAAAATTGTTTTATCATCGGTATCGAACCCGTGTACCATTCCCGCCATCACTGTTATTCCATGGTCGTGTAACTTATCCACCACATCTTTGCAGACAAGCTCTTTGTTATGCAGTTTGTTGGCGGCGTTGAGGCTCGCCGAAGAAGTGGTTTCGAAGCCGATATATAAGCCGATACAGCCGCTTTTAGCCGCCAAGCTCAAAAGTTCCTTATCCTGAACTATCGTCGCGGTCGATTGACTCAGCCAGAGTTTCTTATGAGGAATTAGCGCTCTAAACAGCTTCTTGGCGTACTCGGGATTCCCTACGATGTTCTCGTCCCAAAATATCACCAATTTGCCCTCCAAGGCGGCAATCTCTTCTGCGACATCCTCCACAGGTCGATAGCGAATTCCTCCGCCATAATAGAAAGGCAGGAAACAGAAATCACAGTTAAATGGACAGCCTCTGGATGCTTGCACCACGTTTGCGATTCGGTATTTGCCTCTCTTCAGGAGGTCGAGGCGCGGGAAGGGCAAACCGCGCAAGTCAGGCGGCGCTGGAGCTTTATAGAACTCCTTTAATCCGCCCTTCCTATAATCTGCGATAATATCCCGCCACAGATTATCCGCCTCTCCAATGACCACAGCATCAGCATGCTCTTTCGCTTCATGTGGCGCGGCAGTGGCGTGTGAGCCGCCCATGATAACCGTTACACCACGTTGTTTAAATTCGTCAGCAATCTCGTAGGCGCGTGGGGCTTGATAAGTCATAGAAGTTATGCCGACAAGGTCTACATCTTTCTCAAAGTTTACCGGTCCGTCGGCTGCCTCGTCAGTGATAGAGACTTCAACATCTTTGGGAGTTAAAGCCGCTAAAAGCGGCAGTGTCAATGGACTGAGTCGAAAAAGATTCGCCTTGCTTTGCTTTCGCTCCCTGTCAGTTGCCGGAGCGACAAGTTCAAGGTTCATAAATTATCCCTCATTTGATAAAACGATATCTCATGTGTACTTTCCAAGAGAACTCAGAACGAATCTGTTCAGCAATTTCAAAATCTATCCGCTAATCTACGCGAATTTACGCGAATATTTTTTTTATTCGTTACGGCCTTTTCAGTCCTAAGAGAAATCCG
>DTYX01000475.1 GCA_012961655.1 Candidatus Poribacteria bacterium | reverse complement strand
CGCGGTCGGAGAACCTGCTACCTCTGGGACTTGCTTACGGGGTTAAGCTGAAACAGGATGTGCCGCAGGGAACTGCGATTACCTATGATATGGTGGAGCTCGACGAAGATTCTTTTGTCCTCAAACTACGTCGTCTGCAGGATGCTACCCTGTGGTAGGAGAGGAATTCGGATAAGAAATACTTTCCTTAATTCCGCATTCATGGTGTCTTTAAAGCAAGATGGAACAGCGTTCTCAAAAAACAATTCCCCGAGGTGGATTGACAACTCGGGCAATTATTCTAACCTTATTACTCCTGCCGCTCAGCAGCCTTTGGATTATTCAGCAGGAGACGGTGCGATATACTTTTCCGACCTGGTTTGCGCCTATCTCGAATGTCGTCTTCATCGTCATGTTGTTGATGTTGCTCGACAAAATTTTGGCAAAGCTGTTTCGACGCAACTTGTTGAGTCAATCAGAATTCCTGATGGTCTATTTTTTACTTTCCATCGGCGCCTGCATCTGTTCCGATAAAATCGGTCATCACCTCGTCGAATTCATGGTACACGCCCAATGGTTTGCCACGCAAGAAAATGAGTGGATGGAGTTGTTCGGCAATCACCTCCCAAAATGGGTTTTAGTAAACAATCAGAAGGCGATTCGGCTTTACTACGAAGGTGGCACGACGGTTTATCAGTGGAACATCATTCGCCCGTGGCTGGCGCCGGCTCTGCTTTGGAGTGGTTTTCTCGTAGTATTGATGTTTGTGCTGTTATGCTTGAACACATTTCTGCGGCGGCAGTGGACAGAGGAGGAGAAGTTAGCGTATCCAGCGATTCAATTGCCGTTGCAGATGACAGAACCCAAATCGACATTTTTCCGAAATAACTTTATGTGGTTAGGGTTTAGTCTTGCCACCTTCATCAGCCTCGTCAACGGTTTGCATTTTCTCATCCCTCAGGTGCCTTATATCCCCGTCAAACGCCGCAGCTTCGGTTATCTGTTCACCACTCGTCCGTGGAATGCGATGGGTGATGTGCGTTTATCGTTTTATCCGTTTATGATTGGGCTGACGTTCTTAATGCCTCTGGACATCTTGTTATCCGCGTGGGTCTTTTATTTGGGGTACAAGGCGCAACTCATCACCAAGGCGATAGCGGGTTGGCATAAGTTCCCACATTATACCGAGCAATCCTTTGGCGCGTACTTTGCCATTGCGTTCTTTACCCTCTGGTTGGGGCGATATCATTTCAATGCGATGTTACGACACGGACTGGGGCTTAGGATTGATAAACGCTATCTCGATGAAGAAAGCGAGATGATGAGATACCGCACAGCGTTTTGGCTGATGATGAGCCAATACTATTCCATCGGCGCAATATCTGGACGTTTCGGCCCTTGGCCGCGCAACATGGTCGATTATCTCTATCGAAGGTTGCAGAACTGGCTGAACTATCCAACGCCGCCCGATTATGTGGGAATGTGGTATATGGCTGGCGGCTTCCTTTTGGGCGCTTTGATGTACTGGCTGCGGATGCGTTTTTTCTGGTGGCAACTGCATCCGCTCGGATATGCGATGGCGAATAGTTGGGCGATGCACAACTTCTGGTCGTGTCTATTTGTGGCGTTTTTAATCAAATGGATTCTTCTACGATTTGCCGGACTTGGCGCATACCGCAAAGCGGTTCCGTTTTTCCTCGGTTTAGCGTTCGGAGATTTCATGCTCGGTAGCCTCTGGAGCGCGGCAGGTATCACCCTGGATATGCCGATGTATGAATTTTGGCCTTGACATACTCCCGCCGGTAAAAACTAATGGGATTTATCTTGGCAAAAAAAATCTGTAAAGATCAGTGTACTTGTGTTATGATATTATCGTTCTCAAACAAAGGGGGATTTTAACATTGAAATCTAACATTGTCGAGATAATTTAGGGCGAGATAATTCCACCTACGGCAACCACGGAGATAAGGTTGGAGATGTTGACTGGGATAAAAATGGTCAATGGGCAATGGTTTTGAGAATTCTCAAAAACAATCGGGGAAAATTATTACCTCCAAGGAACCGTTGATGATTGGCTCCGAATTGATTTGGAAAACGGCGATATATCATGGTTTGTTGGATGAAGTGGCAATATTCAATGTGGCGCTAGCGGAAAACGATATCCCAACAGTCATGAACAACAGCGTTGAAGGTTTCATGACTGTCCAACCCGTCGGCAAGCTTCCGTCCACCTGGGGAAATACGGGGGTGAGTGTAATGACACAACTCAAGCAATGGAAGCAGATAGGGTTTATCTGTTTGATGTTAAACTTTGCAGCGATTTTCTCGTATGGTATAGACGACCCAAAAATCAGCCTTCCAGAGACAGTGTGGGATATTGGAACTATCAAGATTGGCAAGGAAGAGGTTCATATCTTCAAGGTCAAGAATATCGGTTCACAAGAACTAAAAATCACTCAATTAAGAAGTAGTTGCAGTTGTCTCAAAGTTGAACTGAGCTCTAAAAAAATTCAACCAAACGAGTATGCGGAGATTAAAGCGACATTCAAAGAAGATAAACGCCTTGGCAAAGTAATCAAAACGATTTACATCGATTCCAATGACCCAAATGCCTCGCGGTCAATTTTGCGAGTGAAAGCGAATGTGATAGAAGACAGAGCCTCCCTGGGGAAAGAAGTCCAATCGCCAAAGGAGCAAACACAGACAATGAAGGTGAGTGTTCCAAAAGTGGAACATCCCGATTTTATCGGAGACGCTTCCGTTTGTATCACTCTATTTGGTTCAGAAGATTGTGATGATTGCGCCTTTTTAAAAGAAAAGATACTCCCACGGCTCTCCCAAAAATATGCGGATGCCCTGAGGGTAAAATACTATCCTATTGATGACGTCAACAACTATGACCTGTTGGTGGCTCTGGAAGAACGGTTTTCAGATATGGGGAACGATATTCCCGTTCTCTTTATTGGAAAAGATGTTCTCGGCGGAATAGAGGAGGTTACGGAAAACCTCGAAAGCCTCATTGAAGAATATCTATCACAGGGCGGATGTGATTTCCCCGATATTATCGCGTCGAAACCTGAGAAAACAACAACAGCATCAGATAAAGTTGTATATCTTGCGGTAAGACGAAGTCGTCCGTTGTTTCTTGCATATTTCGAGAGACCCGGATGCAAAGAGTGCGATAGAGTTAGCTATATTCTAAAAAGCTTGGAACGGAGATATCCGAACTTAAAGGTCAAAAAGTTTAACTCTGAAGGGAAAGAAAACCTCGAACTGTTTGAAGCTATGTGCAGTTTGTATCAGGTACCTGAGAGCGAACGGCTCATCGCTCCCAGCATATTTCTTGGTTCGCAACATCTTCTGAAAGAAGATATCACCGATAAGAAATTGCGGGATTTGATACAACAATATGAAAAAGAGGGAACAGGACGCCCATGGGAAGATGCAGAGAAAATGCGCTCTGAGGCAAAGGAAAGCATAATTGCGCGGTTTAGAAAATTAGGACCTTTTGCGGTCATGGCGGCGGGACTTGTCGATGGCATCAACCCCTGCGCCTTTGCGACCATTATTTTTTTCATGTCGTATTTAGCTCTCGTTGGACGCAAAGGGAGAGAACTGATATACGTCGGAATAGCCTTCACAACAGCGGTGTTTTTGACATATTTTTTGATAGGGCTAGGGGCTTTTCAATTTATTCAGTCCCTAAGCGTACTCTCACTTTTTAGTCGAATTCTCTACATACTGATAGCGGTATTAGCCTTCGTGTTGGGCGTGTTGAGCCTATACGATTTTATCAAAGCCCGTCGAGGAGAACTAAAAGAAATCGTTCTTCAGTTGCCGAAGTTTCTCAAACAACGGATACACAAAACTATAAGGGAGAAAACACGAACAGAAAGATTTGTCCTCGCGGCATTTGTCGCCGGCGGTGTCGTGTCCCTTTTGGAGTTGGCATGCACCGGGCAGGTATATCTGCCGACTTTATGTTTCGTAGTCGGTGTGCCTGAACTCAGAACAAACGCCATCTTTTATCTAGCGCTATACAATGTGATGTTCATTCTACCCCTCGCCGCTATCTTTGGGCTGACATATTTTGGGACAACCTCCGCGTCGCTTGCCAATGTGATGCAAAGGCACGTCGCTTTAATTAAACTGCTCACCAGCATCTTATTCTTCGGACTATTCGGATTTCTCGTGTCCACTTTGATTTAGTATTGATTCTTTGCTTACGAGGAGAATTTAAATGAAAGTATTAAAATTTACAACGGCATTTCTGCTTCCCTAATCTTGGTCTTTCTGAAAGAATAAAGGCTATCTTAACGCCCCACGCGGGATATCAGTTTTCCAGGCAGATAGCGGCGTTGGCTTACAAACAGATAGCCTCAGGGAAACTCGATACCGTAATTCTTCTCGGGCCCAGCCATCGGGTTCCGTTTTCAACAATCTCTGTCTATAGAGCAGAATATTTGAACCTCCCGCGAAAGAAAGATGATGATTTTGTGGAAAGCGAGATTCGCAAATTCAAAGAGCAAAAACAGGCAAAAAAGCAGTTGTAGACTTCTTAGAGCGTGTCTGAAAAGGTCAAAACATATAAGCTGGAGATGAGCGCTATAAAAATACGATTGATGGCAATTACAATCTTACTACTCATTATTTTGTTCTTCCATTTCAAGGTATCCTACTATTCGGCTATCGTACAAAAGGGAGCGACGAAAACGCTGATTTGCGTCGGAGAAATTGAGAAAATCGATACAAGCGAACAAGTAGACCAAATTTTGACCATGAAGGTTAAGTCCGGCTGGTTTAGGGGAGAGCGGATTACAGTTGACAATAAATTCACTGGAAGACTGTTCGGCGGCAGGGTGCTCCATAAGGGAGATAAACTGTTTCTGGAAATTCCTCTTAAAAGCCTGAATCAGGAACGCATTGAAGACGTCTATCTGCGCGAGTATGTGAGAACGCCATTCTTACTCTACCTTGTAGGCGCTTTCGGTTGCCTGTTGATTTTAGTCGGTGGACTGAAGGGTATCAAAACCATTCTATCGCTGATTACCACGAGCGTAATTATATTGTATATCTTTGTGCCATTGCTTCTTGAGGGCTACAACCCTATTCTCATAGCGGTGATAATATCTTCAATCGTGACACTCTTCAAGTTTGTGTGGATTACAGGCAAAAGTCCAAAAGTCATCTCCGGGACTTTGGGCACCCTTTTAGGCTTGGCAGCCTGCGCGCTATTGGCGACATACTCAAAAAATATCCTCCATTTTACCGGACTTGACGAGAAATTTGGCTACCTAAAATTGGGCGTCGCATTGTGGCGAACCATCGGACCGGCTTGGGACTACCCAAATATATTAGTGGCAGGCATGATTGTAGGCGCTGTTGGGGCGATGATGGACGTAGCCATGTCTATCTCATCTTCTGTAGTTGAAGTAAAGAAAGCGAACCCAAATATCAGCGTAAAAGCGGCAATCAGAGCGGGGCATCTACATCAAACCGGGCGATACGGTGTTATGTAAGGTAAGCGGGAAAGGAAAACAGATAAGTTCGTTCAATCTGGTTCATGGCTACAGCCGGGATGGTTTTCTGGTTATCCTTTTAGGGTTGTTGATGTTGTTGATAGTTTTGATAGGACGTAACCAGGGTATCAGGACGATGTTCTCGCTTATATTAGCAGGAGCTGTAATCTATTTTATCATGATGCCCCTTATAACAAAAGGAAAAAACCCGGTGCTTGCGACAACTTTAACCTGTGCAATCATCGCGAGCAGTTCGCTTCTAATAATCGTAGGACCAAAAAGAAAAACCTATTCAGCTATCTTGGGGACCATCAGCGGCGTGATAATTGCCTCAATTATTGTCATCTATGCGCAGGAGCGTCTACACTTCTCAGGATTGGAGAACGCGATTGCGGTAGACATTATAGAGGCTACAGGAGAGCAACTTTTCGATTTCAAAAAGTTGCTTCTGGCTGGCATGTTGATGGGAGTTTTGGGCGTAGCTATGGACGGCGCAATCGAAGTGGCATCGTCGATGGAAGAGATAAGACGAGCCAATCCGCGTATAGAAACAGCGAAACTTATAGGCGCTGGTATGACGGTGGGCACTGATGTTCTGGGCACAATGGTCAACACCTTGCTCTTTGCCTATTTTGGACTCAGACTTCTATTGATGCTCACCGTGATGTCGCCCGATACAGAGCTTTTTGTTTCCCCCCTTGGCGAACTGTTAAGCGTCGGCGTTATCAGCGCGGAAATTGTGCGGCTTCTGGCAGGAACTATTGGGGTTGTCATCACGATTCCTATCACCGCGTTGATTTCAGGTTTCCTTCAGACAAAACGCCGAAGTAACGCAAGATATTAACAAGCTATGACAAAGCAGACGCAAGTTGGGCGCTACCAATGTCGAGTTCCGCCAGGGCGAAATAGAGAAGATACCGGTTGAGGACGAGACGCGGGACGTTTCACCCTCTGAAGTGCCACGGACCGGCCCCATCCAGGACAGGAGAACAAAGCCCTTGTGGCGATTAAGGCGAGAAAACTCAAGCGGCAAAAAGGAGAGTGACCCGAGCCCTGTATAGAAATTATACAGGGGGTGACATCAGGAGTTGATAGAAAATGGAAAAACAGCTCTTTAAGGAGCACTGGATTACAGAT
>DTYX01000474.1 GCA_012961655.1 Candidatus Poribacteria bacterium | reverse complement strand
CTCCTTTGTCTAATGCAAATGTTGTAGGTCGAGATTCACATCGCGATATTAATTCGTCGAGTTTGGAAACTCGACCTCAAATCCTGCGTGAATAACGAGACATCCCAGCGTTTCACACAGTAATTGTCTGTTCGGGGTAATCCACGAATATACCGATATCATAACCCAATTTCCATACACGGTCGTAAAGTCGCCCCTCACGCTCGTCAAAATCTTCTGGTTCATCTCGGAGCGTGATAATAATAGTGAACTCTTCGCCCTCGTAAGGACCTCCAAATTCGATTTTCTCAATGTATTCCCCTAACTCCTCACGAGCAATTTGAGCAGCAGTTTCCTTTAAGTTCATTTAGCTCACCCCCAAAATTCGGTAACATTCGTCGGCAAAGCGGGTAAACAACGCCACTGCGCGATTGACATGCCTGAGTCGTATAGGTCTCGCCAACTCATAATCCGCTGTCCGACGCAAGTCCAGCAGCCTGTTTAACGCTCTCCAAACCTCTAATGTCATCCGTCCAGTCGCTACATAATGCTGATTCAATTCGTTCAATACTCGCCGATGTATATTAGCACGCCATTTCTTGCATCTCCTCACCTCCCAGATATGAACTAATACTCGCTCTTGATATTCGCCCATGTGGTGGAGAACTTGCCTGCCAAATCCACGGCTTGACCACGACCAGCAAACCATATTCCTTCAGCAATGAGCGTATGTCCGTTCCCAGAGGAGTCTTCAAGCGGCCTTGGTCATCAAAATGCCACAGCGCAATAGTGTCTTTGTCTGCCTTCAATCTACCTTCGATTTCCTTTGCTTCAAAATTCCATTGCCTTTTCGGTTCAAGCATCTTCGTCAAAATCCTCATCTCATCCATAGCTCCATCGAAAAAGGAATTCTGTCTACCTGGGATGCCGCCAATGTAGATATTGTTGACCGAATTGTCTATCATTTCTGGAGGACCACTACCTCGCCTTTGTCCATCGAAGTATAGTATCATCCTTTCTTTCCCTCTTGTAAGCCTTATGTGATGCCATTTATTAAATATCCATGGGTCATTAAACCGAATAGAACAAACCATGGTTGTTCTAAATCCCTTAACGAAAAAGAAGGCAAAGTTACTTCCCTTACACCATTTTTCGAGGAGACGGTTACCAGGGCCTACCAACAGCAATTCAAAATTAGCAGGTTCGGCGATGATTACCCATTCATTATTTTTCTCCAAGGTGTCTTTAGGATATATCCAGGCTTCGATGGTGAAATCCCTGTCGCCCAGATTAAATAACCCCTCATCTTCGGTTACAGCAAAGCTGTTTTTCCCGTTAAACTCGATCCATCCCATACCTGCTGGTGAAGGCTGTTTCTGTGGAAAGGCAGAGATGACAGGTATAACTGCCATTACCAGGGAAGCGACTAAAAGCTCCACGCATCTTCTCATTGTGATAACCTCAATTTTTTAACCCAAATTTTAGCATATTTTCCTCTACATGCCAACGAAAATTTTATCCTTTTGGCGCCATGACAAATTACTGATGCTGACGAATGAATGCTTGAAATTCAGGCGTACTACGAATTTGAACAAACTCTTCTTTATTTTTTACAATATCTATGTACCTTTTGTCAAGTGCCACAGCCATTTTTAACATCGCCAGCGCTTTTTGTTTCTGCTGATTTTTCAGGTGTGCCAGGCTGAGATGATAAAAGAATTCGGCGCTATCGCTCTTCAGTTCGATTGCCTTTTCCAGTGTGAAGATTGATTGCGCATACTTCTCCTGCTTGTAGAATATCCATCCTAAGGTATCATAAAAAGATGCCACGTTGGGTTTCAGTTCAACCGCCTTTTTTGCCAATAACTCCGCTTCATTCAGATGAGCGTCGAGCACATCCGCATAAAGCCAGGCCAGGTTATTGTAAGCTAAGGCATAATCTGGACTTTCAGCTATGGCCAGCTTGTATTGTTCGATAGCTGCTTCTAGGTTGCCAACATTCTGAGACTGCAAAGCTCTTTGCAGTATTCTATATGCTTTGAGGGTGTATTCTCCGACTTTGAGCGCCTCGGCGACCTCGAGATTTATTTGCGCTTGGACGAAGCTGGAATCAATTTCAAGAGCCTTTTTATAGGCGGTGATGGCTTTATCGTAATCTCCGACGCTAAAATACGCCCATCCTAAATTATTATGAACCTGGGCGATATTGGGGATGACCGCGAGCAACTTCTCATATTCCGCAATCGCCTCCTCATACTTGCCCAAACTCAGATAGGCATCGCCCAAATTGTAATGGGCATTTGCGTCGTTGGGCTCGATATCGAGAACTTTTTTGAAGGCAGACATAGCTTCATCGAACATGCCTTTGCGTCTATAGGCTTCTCCGAGATTGGCGTAAGCGTTTGCATAATTCGGGCTATCCGAAATCGCCAGCTTACATTGTTCAATCGCAGCGTCCAGCCTGCCGACATCCAGCAAGCGAAATCCCTTTTCATTATATTCGTATGCTTCGAAGGAGTATTTCCCTTCCTTTAGCGCCTTAGCGATTTCAATATTGACATGGATTTCGGGGCGGTTAGAATCGATTTGGAGGGCTTTTTCATAAGCGGCAATTGCTTCGTCGAACATCCGCTTTTTGATATAGGCCATGCCCAGATTGTTGTAGGCGTAGATATCGTTCGGGTTAATTGCCAAGACTTGCTCGTACTCCGCGATTGCTTCATCGAATCTACTTTGTTCAGCATACGCGTTGCCCAGATTGTAATGAGCGTCAGCTTGGTCTGGCTCAATCTCAAGCGCTCTTTTGTAAGATGCAATGGCTTTTTTGTGCATGCCCTTGTCAAAATATGCCAACCCCAGACCATAATGGGCTTTAGCATAATCAGGGCTTTCAGCGACCGCCTGCCTCCACTGCTCAATGGCGATATCCAACTCGCCGCCATTAAAATAATCAAGGCCTCTGCGATAGTATCTATACGCATCGAGCGTATATCTCCCCGCTTTAAGCTCCTCAGCAATTTTCAGGTTTGAACGGACTTCAGATAAATTTGGGTCGATTTCAAGCGCCATTTTGTATGCGGCGATGGCTTCGTCGAACATCCCCTTTTCATCATAAGCCATGCCGAGGTTGTTATAGGCTTGGACGTTCTCGGAGTCTATTTCGAGAGCCGTTTTGTACGTGGCAATTGCTTCATCCAACATGCTCTTTTTATAGTAAGCCATGCCGAGATTATTTTGAGCGTAGACATCGTTTGGCAGGATTGCAAGAGCTTTTTTTAAGGCGGCAATAGCCTCGTCGAACTTGGCTTTTCTATAGTAAGCTAACCCCAGGTTATAATGGGCATCGGCGTAATTTGCATCCTCGGCAATCGCAAGTTTGAATTGCTCAATGGCCGCCTCCAAGTTGCCAGCATCGAAAAATGCTGTTCCCTTTTCAAAATAGTTGTACGCTTCTTCCCCGCCGAATGCAACCCCGACTAAGGATATATACGCTGCTAATGATACAATTGCTATCACTTTTAGGTTATCCATTTCTACGCTTCGTGGTCTATTTTTGGCTCATGTGAAAACTAAGTGCTCTACCATTAATGTAGAGCGAAACGCCATTTCTAAATCGGCGATATAGAGCCGATTGCCCTTCTTAAACTTATGTATCTTATACTGTTTGCAGTTCTAAATGATGCTTTTGAGATGGCAAATCCCCCCTAACCCCCCTTTGCGAAAGAGGGGAACTTGAAGCTGACAAGGGGAGGTTTTCTACGAATGGGATTCCTCTTGACCAAGTACCTGACGTTTTTAGCTCCGTTAGGAGCAGAATGTTTATAGTCAGGCATCAACCACAGACAACAAGCTCCATAGGAGCGAAATGTTATTCTTGGTTCAATGAGCATCAAACTGCGTGGAGGAGTTTCACATGCCGCTCCTACGGAGCTTAGAAATATAACACAACACGCTATAAACATTTCGACCCTACGGGTCTGAAAACCTACCCTTGTGAGGGGAAAGCAAGGGGGAGGAGTATTAATCGGTAGCAAATTCACAAATTCCATCTGCGCTCAGTATATTTGACAGTACCGATGCAACCCCATGCCGTTGAAAGCTTGTCCTTATAAACAGAATCGCTCAATTTTGAACTGCTACGCACACCGATAAATTGAGCGGCACTTTTATTATATCACAAATCAACGCGTTATTGAAGAAAATTTTGGTTCTTCCTTACTTACTTATTCCCTTGCAATTTTTTAAATTCACTGATATAATTATTCAAAAAAGAAAGGAACTTGTAATGCCGAGAACCCCTTGGGATAGAAGCTTCAAACAGTTTTTCGGCAGGTTTTTTAGTCGCTTAGGAATAGCGCCTCTTACGGAATATCCAGTCGCACAAGAAGCCCTGACAATAGATGTTGTTGTTCGTCTTGGTAAAGGAGACAGAAAGAATCTTTGTGCTGTGACGCCATTTTCTTTTTTTTCGTGTCCATAACCTGATGGAGTTTAAATCGCCCAAGGACCCATTAAATTTATCAGAATATCGCCTAATCATAGGACGAGTTTACGTTTATCTGTCGCAACCGTAAGCCGAAGGCATCGGTGAGCGAAGCGAACAGAAAGAAATTTCGCGCCATCAGGTATGCAGTTGTGTCATAACCTCCACAAAACCGGTTAAGGTTTTGACAAAGTTAAAAGAGGAGGTAATCTTTACAAAAATCGCAGAGGGACATTATGTTAGCGACGATAAAATTCCAATGCATGTTTTGGCGACAACAGAATTGTCCTTGACCGAAAAGAATTATCCTCTGTTGCTATTCTCAACAGGCAAAAAACGAGAGCAATTTTTGCTAAAGCTTGTTCAGGAAGGAAGAATAGAGTATATTAGTTTTGCCTATGAATTGTATCCTCAAGATGTAAGGAGGTTTTTAAAAATGAGTCGAGCATTTCGAGATTTTCCCCCACTTGAAGAGAATATTCGATTTTTTATTAAGGATTTTGGAGCAGGAAAAATCCTTAGTGAAATGACAGTGGAAGAGATTAAGGATTTTGGATTAAAAAAAATCCTTAGTGAAGTGACAGTGGAAGAGATTATACAAGGACTGGAAGAAAGTAAACGAAAAATATTATTGGAGAAGCTTAACGAAATAGAAACAGAAAAACCTGAAGGACAACAGGAAAAATGAGCGCGTTTGTCCTCGAGCAAATTATTTGTGGATAATCTTTTCCTCAGATGTGAACTTCGCTTAGCGTCCTCAGATACTAATACCATTTCTGGTTGAAAATAAAGAGATGACTTCAGACACTGGTAAAACG
>DTYX01000473.1 GCA_012961655.1 Candidatus Poribacteria bacterium | reverse complement strand
TGGACAAACTTAGTTCGAACTTACTTAAGGAAAAGTTTGGTTACGTTTTACGCATTACGCAATTATTTCAGTATCAACAACAACCTCAAACATGACAGCTAATAGATATTTACTTTCCATTTACGAATTATGCTCGGAGTAAACCGCAAATCCCCCAGTATTGAACAACACCACTTCCCCATCAGGTTCAATCATCTGTCTATCCAGAAGCGTTTTCAATCCAGCCACGGTTGCTGCGCCTTCGGGACAAGAGAGTATACCTTCGCTGCTTGCCAACTCACTCATGGCATTGAGGATTTCAGCGTCGGATACGGCGACGGCTGTGCCGCCGCTTTGTCTTAGGGCGTTAAGGATGAGAAAATCACCGATTGCTTTCGGCACACGCAACCCCGCGGCGATGGTTGAGGCATTCTCCCAAAATTCCGCCTCCGAGTTGCCTTCATGAAATGCTTTCACGATTGGCGCACAGCCTGTCGATTGGACGGAGACCATGCGCGGACGCTTAGAACCTATCCATCCTAACCGCTCCAATTCCTCAAAGGCTTTCCACATACCCACGATACCCGTACCGCCGCCCGTCGGATAGATTATCACATCAGGTAGACGCCAACCCAATTGTTCGGCGAGTTCAAGTCCCATCGTTTTTTTCCCCTCCACGCGATAGGGTTCTTTCAATGTTGAAACATCGAACCAACCCTCTTGCTCCTTGCGTTCCGCGACTATCCGTCCGGCATCTGTAATCAAGCCATCGACCAATTCGACCTGCGCTCCGGCTAATTGGGTCGTTTTGGCGTTAAACGATGGCGCGTCCTTAGGCATGAAGATATGCGCGCGCATGCCGGCGCGGGCGGCATAGACCGATAGAGCCGTCGCGGCGTTGCCGGCAGATGGGATAGCCAATTCTGTCAAACCGAACTCCTTCGCTTTGGAGACCGCCATCGCCAAGCCGCGTGCTTTGAACGCGCCTGTCGGCAGGCGCGATTCATCTTTAATCCAAAGCAATTTCAGATTCAAAGCATCCCCCAATCGCTTCGCCCTCAGCAACGGCGTCATTGTCTCACCAAGGGACACGATGTTTTCCAGGTCGGTTACTGGCAATATCTCCCTGTAACGCCACATATCTTCACGTCGGTCCGCCAAAATCGCTTTGTTCCACACCTGAGCTAATGCCTTTAAATCGTATCTTGCCAAAAGCGGCTTGCCGCAGGCTGTACAAAGATTTTGAGGTTCCGTCGCTGGATGTAATTTGCCACAAAGACTGCATTCCAAGTGAGTAAGGTAAGTCACCCATATACCTCCGTTTTCAGATGAGCTTACGAGAGAAAGTTTCACGCATCACTCTTCACGTTTTACGTTGTTACAGAGGGACAGTTGAATAACGCAAGAATTGCGAGTTCATTACTTCGAGCAGCCCAAATTTTGCAGGTTTCTAGTTAATTCTCTGTTTGTTCATTGTGTTATATTCGTTTCGCTGCGAAACAAATAAGGATTATGCGCTAACTGAAAAGTCGTAACAAAATCCCCAAAGCATATTCACTACGCCTTCCCCCAACGCCTGAAGGTTGTATCCACCCTCTTGTACCAGAAGCGTAGGGCGTCGCATCTGGGCGATTCGTTTACCGATATGGGAGAAAGATTCAAGTGACAGGTCAAAATCACCCAACGGGTCATCGCGAAAAGTATCGACACCGAATGAAACAACTAAAAATCCAGGGTCGAACTGTTGAATAATATCCATCGCATGTTCCAATACTTTTATATATTGCCTCTCGTCTACGTGTTCCTCCAGAGGGAAGTTGTAGTTAAAGCCGCGGCCGGCGCCGACTCCATGTTCATCGGCAAAACCGCTGAAGAAAGGATAGGCGCGGTTCGGATTTGCGTGAATCGAGACAAATAGCACGCGGCTGGAATCATAAAATATCTCCTGCGTTCCATTGCCATGGTGATAGTCGATGTCTAGGATGGATACTCTGGCTTCCTGACTCAGGTGTTTGGCGGCGATAGCCGCATTGTTCAGATAGCAATATCCGCCATATATGCCACGACCAGCGTGATGGCCCGGTGGTCGGCAAAGGGCGTACACTGCTGATTCCCCTTCAAGAAGCATATCCGCCCCTGTTAGAGCGCAGTATGCTGAGAAAAGAGCGCCTTCATAAGTCCCCTGAACAATCGGCGTTTGCGCATCAAAACAGTAGTAACCGGTTTGATTAACTAATTTTTCCGGTCTCTTACTCATAGTCCGCAAGGCGAAGGTATGAGGAATGACACCCGCCTCCGGCTCTCCTTCAGTTATCCAGACGGAATAGATGTTCTCCAGATAGTAAATGTAATCTGAGTCGTGCACAGCTCTGATGAAAGCCAGTGGGTACTGCCGGGGTGTGGTGATTTCGGTAAAATCACTCTTTTGAAGCGCCCAAAGAATGATTTCTGCACGCGCTGGACTCTCTGAGTAGGTCGTCATTCTATCCCTGTTAAATTCATATTGAGGCGCATGGCATTTATGCGATTCTGTGTAGATGAACTTCATTTACCCTCTAAACAAGATAACCATATTCTCCTTTAAATTCATCCGGCGTCATGTTAGCTGCCTCCGCAAGGCGTTTGAGTTGTTCCTCATCCTCAAAATCTTCGGGCTTGAGTCGAATCATATACTGTTTGGCAATAGTGTACGCTCCGGAATCTATATCGACCTGTCTTACTTTGGTTCTTCCCGTTTCTTTATCTCTGAAATATTCAAAATTCTTAGCGGTCAATTTGCCGTCTTCGAGACACACCAAAGCCCCGTCCGCTGGTCCGCTAAGCTCACCAAGCAGATAACCGACAGCGCCGTAGCCGAGAATACGGACATATTCGCAATCGTAAGGGATAGGAGGCGCGCAGCGAAGTTCGTAGCCTAGCCTAAGGTCTACGATGGTCATTTTTTCGCCTCGACTTTCAAATTGCTTTTCCACTTGCTTTTTCAATAAATTCGCCAGATTAATTTCTGAGAGCCGCAGATGTCCAAACGTGTCCTTTTTCACTTCAACACCTGGAATATTCTTCAGTTCCTCTGGGTCTAATTTTTCTGTGATACCTTCGGCAATAACAGCTACACCGTTATTTTTACCATCCGCTCTTCGTTTTATGATAGCTCCTTCCAAAATATCCGATACCTTTTGCAGTTGAACATGCTCTTCTGGAAATTCCTCCCCGATAATGGTTAAAGTTGCGCCCGCTGACATTCCAATCCCTAAAGCTAAATGCCCAGCCTTCCGGCCCATGGTTTCCACGAAATACCAGCGGTCTGTTGTTCTTGAATCCTCCATGATATTAGCCACTAAATCCGCGCCAACATGAC